>CALXRW010000008.1 GCA_944390965.1 uncultured Clostridia bacterium | reverse complement strand
AGTGGCTAAAGGCGGCAGACTGTAAATCTGTTCTCATTTGAGTACGATGGTTCGAATCCATCCCTGCCCACCAAAAAACAAATCCACAGCAAAGCTGTGGGTTTGCTTTTTTTGAAATATAAAATTATTAAACAAATTATAGTAAATTTTATTTATTAATGATATAATATATGAACGAAGGGACGGACTTTTTGTTCATTGAAATGAACAAAAAGTCCGTCCCTTGCTTCAACGTTCCTTGGTTCACAATTTTATTAGATGATAAAAAATTGTATATTTTTTTTAAAATTACATACAATATCAATAAAAAATAAAATGAAGGGACTGAAAATTTATGAAAGTAATTGATAAAATAGCTTTAGTACTTGTAATTATAGGTGCAATAAATTGGCTATTAATAGGATTATTTGATTTTAATCTAGTAGACAGCATTTTTGGGACTATGTCTTTAATCAGTAGAATTATATATATTTTAGTTGGTATATCTGGATTGTGGTCTATTAGAGCATTGTTTATAAGTCATGATTAAATAATAAAGATTTTTTGGGCAATCAAGAGCAATTCCTATATTATTTTATGGGGTTATCTTGAGAAGCCCGATTTTTTTGTAGAAAGGATATCAAAGAAACAGACTGCTTGACAATTTACATAACTATGTGTTAATATTACAGCAATATTAAATATATATTACAAATATATTAAGTCTATTGACATATGATAAATATGGGATAAAATTATTACATACAATAAAATAAAAGTTTATGATTTGAAGAGGAAACATGAGAGTAATCAGTGGAACAGCGAAAGCAATGCCTTTATATTCAATAGAAGGACTTAAAACGAGGCCAACACTAGATAGAGTAAAAGAAGCATTATTTAGTAGCATTCAATTTCAAATTCCAGAATCAGTAGTATTAGATTTATTTGCAGGTAGTGGAGCTTTAGGAATAGAAGCTTTAAGTAGAGGAGCAAAACAAGCAATTTTTTGTGATAATTCATATAATGCTACTAAAATTATAAAACAGAATTTGGAGAAGACAAACTTAATAGAAAATGCGATTGTAATACAAAAAGATTATCTAGAATGTCTAGAAAGTTTAACAATGAAATTTGATTTTATTTTTCTAGACCCACCATATCAAACAGAATATGTAAGAAAAGCAATTGAAAAAATTCTTTTATTGGATTTATTACAAAAAGATGGAATGATAATTGTAGAAACAGATCAAAAAGAAAATATGTTAGAAAATTTAGAAATCAATATAAAAGCCAAAAAAAATTACGGCAGAGTTAAACTAATATATTTAACTCGAAAGGGGTAAAGAGAATGGAAATATTTACATTATTAGAAACATTAGAAGATATATTAGAAAGAAGTAGGAATATTCCTTTTTCCTCTAAGGGAATTGTAGATAAAGAGGAAATGCTGGAAATTATTAAAGAAGTACGATTAAAACTTCCAGATGAATTAAAACAGGCAAAATGGGTTAAAGAAGAAAGACAGAGAATTATGGAAGAAGCACAAAAAGAAGCAGATAATATAGTAAAAGAAGCTGAAAATAGAATTATAGCAATGATAGATGAACATGAAATTACCAGAAAAGCATATGAACAAAAAGCAGAAATCATTGAAACTGCCAATGAAATGTATCGAGAAATGTGTAAGGGGACAAAAGAATATGCAGACGAAATCCTAGCGAAAGTTGAAAAGTCAGTAAAAGATTTAGGAGATACAGTTGAAGAAGCACTTAAGACATTAGATGAAAGTAGAAAAGAACTTAAATAAAAAATGGCCAGATATCGAAGAAGATTTCGAATCTGGTTTTTTACTTTATAGGAAATTGCATTTTCTATAAAGCAAAAAATAGATGCACAGAAAAATACTATACGTTTCTTGCTAGACCTTAAATTAATGTAACAAATATTAAAAAGTAGAGAAAAGGTCTAGCAATCTAAAATTTTAAAAAAATACTTTTCAACTTTTTCAACTTATGATATGATACAAGGGTAAAGGGAAGGAGTATAAAATGGCAAAAAGAAGAAAAAATAGTAGGAAAAGTAAAGCCAATAAAATTGATATACAAATCATAATTTTGTTTGTAATTAGTATACTATTAGCAATATTGATTTATACCAAATCAGGAGTATTAGGCGAAAACTTAAGTCCTGTACTAGGTGGTATGATTGGATGGATGAAATATATTATTCCAATTGGTACTTTTATTATTGCCATTTACTTAGTATATGACGATAAAAGTTATTTAAATAATAAATTAATAAAATATGCATTATTCTTACTTTGTATTTCCATTATTATGTGTGAATACCAATTTATTACAGGGGGATTAGAAAAAAACGGAGAATTTTGGACTGTAGTAAAGAAATCTTATACATTAGGAGAAGATAATATAGGTGGTGGAGCAATAGGAGCAATGCTAGCTATTCCTATTACTAAATTATTAGGAGAATGGGGAGCATTTGTGTTTGCAATTGGCTTAGCAGCAGTATTGCTTGTATTTATTTTTGGAATGAAACCATCAGAAGTATTAAAAAGTGCAATTGAAAAACATGAAGAAAATAAAGAAGAAAGAACAAAGAATAGAGAAGAAAGAAATAGAATCAAAAAAATAGAAAAAGAAAAAATAAAACCAGTACCGATTGAAGATCAAATTGTATTAGATGATATAAAAATTAATATTAAAGAAAATGGTAAAAAAACAGAAAAATTACAAAATGACACAAAAGAAGAAGCACATCCTAACACAATAGAAGCAAATTTGTTTAGACAAGAACAAGAACAAAAAGAAGAAAAGACAAAAGAAGTTTTAGTTTTAGAACATGCTCTAACAGTTGAAGATGAAAATTATGAATTTCCACCAATTGAGTTATTACAAGAAGGCAAAAGTTCGGGAATAAAAGGTGGCAAAAAAGCGGTAGCAGATACGGCGACAAAATTACAGAAAACATTATATAGTTTTGGAGTATCAGCAAAAGTAGAAAATGTTTCTGTAGGACCAGCAATTACAAGATATGAATTAAAACCTGCAGAGGGAGTAAGAGTTAGCAAAATTGCAAATTTAGCTGATGATATAGCTTTAAATTTGGCAGCAGAAACTATTAGAATAGAAGCTCCAATACCAGGGAAGCAGGCAGTAGGAATAGAAATACCAAATAAAGAAAAAGAAATGGTTCCATTAAGAGATATTATTGACACAGATAAATTTAGAAATGAAAAATCAAAGCTTGCCTTTGCATTAGGAAAAGATGTTGCAGGGGAAGAAATTGTTACAGATATTGCAAAAATGCCTCATATATTAATAGCTGGAGCCACAGGCTCAGGTAAGAGTGTATGTATTAATACTTTAATTTCTAGTATTATTTATAAAGCAAAACCAAGTGAAGTAAAATTAGTAATGGTTGATCCAAAAGTAGTTGAATTATCTGTATATAATGGGATTCCACATTTGCTAATTCCAGTTGTGACAGACCCTAAAAGAGCTGCTGGAGCTCTTGCATGGGCAGTACAAGAAATGGTAAACCGTTATAGTCTATTTGCTGCAAAAGGCGTTAGAGATATTAAAGGATATAATGCTTTACTAGAAAAAGATGAAGGTGGACAAAAACTACCACAAATTGTTATTATTATAGATGAACTTGCAGATTTAATGATGGTTGCACCAAATGATGTAGAAGATGCTATTTGTAGACTAGCACAAATGGCAAGAGCAGCTGGTATGCATTTAGTGGTTGCTACACAAAGGCCGTCTGTAGATGTTATAACAGGATTAATTAAAGCCAATATTCCATCAAGAATTTCATTTGCAGTATCATCTCAGGTAGATTCAAGAACTATATTAGATATGGTGGGAGCTGAAAAACTTTTAGGAAAAGGAGATATGCTATTTTATCCAGTCGGAACATCTAAGCCAATTAGGGTACAAGGTGCATTTATTTCAGATAAAGAAATAGAAAAAATAGTTGATTTCTTAAAATCAAATGGAGAAGCAACCTATAATGAGGATATTATAGAAAAAATAGAAAAAGCTAACACTACAGATAAAGAATTAGAAGAGGACGATGATGATACAGACCCATTTTTAACAGAAGCAATTGAAACAGTAGTTAATACTGGACAAGCATCTACATCTTTTATACAAAGAAGATTTAAAGTGGGATATGCTAGAGCGGGAAGAATTATGGACCAAATGGAACAAAGAGGAGTTATATCCGGATATGAGGGAAGTAAACCAAGGCAAGTATTATGGACAAAAGAAACATTGGCAGAATTAAAAATGGCAAAACCACCAGAAGAGAATAATTAGAAAGAGAGTAAAGAAAGTGCAGGGGAAACAATTTTTTTCTAAATTAAATAGGAAAGATTATAATAATCAAGTAGAATTAATTTTAGACAAAAAAGAATTTACGGCTGATATAAAAAATCTGATACTTAGTATGTTTTATAAAATAGAAATTGCTTATGATGATTATAAGATAGTAAAACCATTTGCAGAAGAAAAATCTGTTTTTATAGAAGAAATTATGCGCATATTGAAAGAAAATTGCAAAGAAATTACACTTATAAACCCACGAGAAGAAAAAAATGAAGAGGCAATTGATGGAAGAATTGAGGTATATCCTAATATAGAGTCTATTCTATATGGATTATTAGAAATTAGTGATACTTATTTTTATATTCCTAACTCTCATTCTCTTATAAAAGATGCATTTACGCAATTTCTAAAAATAGGTTTTTGCATAGACCATACGGAAGTAATTAGAGATTTTGATGGGTGGTCATGGAATACAGACTTATCAAAAGCGAGATATATTACTTACAATTTAATCTATCAAAACATTCAAATGTTACTTGGAAATCAATTTTTTCAAATATGGAAATCAGATAATACATTGTTAATTGATTATATTGAAAAAATTTTACTCGATTTGGAAGAAGTAAATGAAGAATTGGCACAAAATATATATGTGTTAATTTGCAAATGTATTTTGGCTCTTTATGTTGAAAATCCAATTCATAAAGAAAAAATAGAAGCGGAAATTCAACAAACAAAACAAAAATTGTTAAAAATGAAGGACAAATCTACATTTTTGAAAAATATTTCAGAACAAAAGAAAGCCTTTATGAAAGAAATTAGAGAATTGGATAAAAAAATAAATAATAAGAAAGAGTTAGAACAAGAATTTATAAAACGAAATGAAAAATTAGAAACAAATAAAATATTTAGCTTAGCTCAGCTTATTAGAATATTAAAAAAAGAAAGAAAAGATATATTAGAAAAAATACAGGAATGTAATGAAACAATTGACCCGAGAAATTATACAAAAAAAATGAAGCAATTAGAAGAAGATGTTGAAATTGCAGAAAATATAGAAAAAAATCAATATGAAACATTGTTAAGCATACAAAAAGATTTTTTGAATTTACTAAAATTAAAAACTGAAAAGGCAGAAAGCAAGAAAGAGATTTTAGAATATATTTATATTCTGAGATATTATAGTTTTCTGCCCATTACAGAAGAACGCGAAATAAAAGAAATAGCAGAAATCAATTTAGAAGAAGTTCAAAAAATATTATATACGAAAGCTTGTAATTTAAAAATAATTGAAATTATACACAAAAATATTAATTTTAATACAGAAATATTACATGAAATTTTAGACACCAAAATTATAAATTTGGAAGAAATAGAAGTAAAGTTTTATATTGAAGAGAATCTATTACAAATTGAGGTATATGAGGGAGAAATGTTAGAAGGGAAAAAGACAATGAAGATACCAGAAGTAAAAGAAGAATTTGTAGTCAAATTTGATAAAAAAATAAAATTATTTCATTAATAAAAAGGAGGAAACGAATGAATATTACTTTTTTGGGAGCAACAAAAACAGTTACAGGTTCTAATTTTTTAGTAGAAGGAGCAGGGAAAAAGTTTTTAGTAGATTGTGGCTTGTATCAAGGAAAAGCAAGCGATATCTTGCATAATGAAGATGAATTTTTGTTTAATCCTGCTGAAATTGATTTTATGTTATTAACACATGCACATATTGACCATTCCGGTAGAATACCTAAATTATATTTGGAAGGATTTCATAACCAAATTATTGCCACAAAGGCAACTACTGATTTATGTTCAATTATGTTACCTGACAGTGGACATATCCAAGAAACAGAAGCAGAATGGAAAAACAAGAAGAGAAAAAGAAAGGGAGAAAAACCTTTACCACCTTTATATACTGCACAAGATGCTATTGATTCTTTGGAGTTATTTAGACCAGTTTCTTATGATGAAATTATTGCAATTGATGAAAATATACAAGTCAGATTTAATGATGCTGGACATATGCTTGGCTCAAGCATTATTGAAGTTTGGATAACGGAAAATGGAGAAACAAAAAAAATAGTTTTTACAGGAGATTTAGGAAATAATGATATACCCCTTTTGGACTCCCCAACTATGATTGAATCTGCAGATTACCTAGTAATGGAATCTACTTATGGTAGTAGATTACACATGAGAAATGATGAAAAAGCAAAAATTTTCTTGGACATTGTATCAAAAACAATTGAACGAGGTGGAACTGTTGTTATACCATCCTTTGCAGTAGGAAGAACACAAGAAATTTTATATGAAATTAATAAAATTAAAGAAATAGAAGGGGACAATGAAGAATTTAGACATAAATATGAAGAATTAATGAGTGTACCAGTATATGTGGATAGTCCTCTCGCTATTTCTGCAACAGAAATATTTAAGAAAAATGCAAATCTATTTGAAGAAGAAGTAAGAAAAGAAATAGAAAGTGGAGATAATCCATTGGAATTTCCGAATTTACATTTCACAAGAACAGCGGACGAATCAAAAGAGCTAAATGAGAGAACAGAACCAGCCATTATTATTTCAGCTAGTGGAATGTGTGAAGTAGGAAGAATTAAACATCACTTAAAACATAATTTATGGAATCCTAAAAGCACAATATTATTTGTTGGATATCAAGCACCAGGTACATTGGGAAGAAACTTAGTAGATGGAGCAAAGAGAGTAAAAATCTTTGGAGAAGAGATTGCAGTTGAAGCAGAGGTGGAATATATTGAAGGCTATTCTGGACACGCAGATCAAGAATGGTTAATGAATTTCATTTATTCTTTTATTACAAAACCAAAACATATCTTTTTAGTCCATGGAGAACCAGAATCAGAGGAAGTACTAAAGGAAAAAATAGAGCAGGATATTAAAATACCAGTAACCACACCAGAATTTGGGGATGTCATCAATTTAGACTCACTAAAGACGGTATCTAGATTACAATTACCAGATGAACATAAATATATTAGATTAGAACTAGTGGAAAGATTAGAAACGCTAAAAGAAGAAATTGATGAAATGTCTAGTATTGTAAAGGAAGAAATGCTAACAGAAGATGTTAAGGACGAAAAACTTATAGAATTAAAACAAAAAATAAAAGATTTGGAAAAACAAATTGTAGAAATAATTTCATAAAAAGGGGAAAACAAATGGAAAAATATTTTAATGATGCTATTATAGGAAATAAAAATATGCTAGCAAGTTTTACCAAAAAAGGAGAATTAATTAGACTTTTTTATCCAACTGTAGATTATAGGCAATTTGTAGATTTTTTTCATACAGGTGTAAAAGTAAATGATTCTAATATTATTTATTTACATACGGATATTAACAATGAATATGAACAAACATATGTAAAAGATACCAATATATTAGTAACTAATATAAAAAATACATATTTTGAACTTAATATAACACAAACAGATTTTATTTGTATAAAGGAAAATGTGCTAGTAAAAAGATATAAATTTTCAAATCAAAATATAATTGATTTAGATGTGAATTTATTGATTCATTCTAAAATGGTATCAGATAGTAATAATGATGCTAGTGGCTTTTTTAAAAATAACGCTTTAATACAATATATGCATGACTATACTACGTCTATTTTTTCAAAGGAGAAAATAGAAAATGTACAAATTAATAATACACAAGAAAATATTGCAGATGGTATAATAGGAGGCAAAGACTATATTGGTATGTCCTCTGACTCTAGTATACAATATCATATAGGAACTTTAAAACCAAAGGAAGAAAAGACAATAGAAATTTACTTTTATATTACTGAAAACGTAGGAAATAATTATATAAACTCTATTGAAAATGAAATAGAAAAAATAAGAAAAATGGATATGGAAAAAGAATATCAAAATGTAAAAAACTATTGGAGAAAATATGTAAAAGAGCATAATGGCATTCCAATCAAAGAGCCTTCAACAAAATATGATTTAAAAGTAGAACAAATTTATAAAAGAAGTATTCTACTATTTCCATTGCTAACAAATTCAAAAACTGGTGGAATATCATCAGGGGTTGAGATAGACGAAAACAAAACAAAATGTGGAAGATATTCTTATTGCTGGCCAAGGGATAGTATTTTTATTACAAAAGCGCTTGATATTTTAAAAATGGAAAAGGAAACGGAAAAATTTTATAAACAATTTTGTAAAAATACACAAAGCAAAGACGGAATGTGGGAACAGAGATTTTATACAGATGGAACGTTAGCACCATGTTGGGGATATCAAATAGATGAAACAGCTTCTGTTGTATATGGTGTTTATAAACATTATGAGAATACATTAGATTTAAAATTCCTAAAAGAAAATCTAAAAATGTGTGAAAAAGCAGTAGAATACTTAAAAAAATATATAGACAAGGTTTTAGAGGGAAAAGAAGAAAAACCACTTAGTTATGATTTGTGGGAAGAAAATGAGGGAATTCATGTGTATTCATTAGCTGCTATATTTGCAAGTTTTGAAACTCTAATTAAAATATATGATTGCATAGCGCCAGAATTCAATAACAATCGATTAAAATTAGAAAACATAAAAAAAGAAAAAGAGATACTGGAAAAATACCTATTGCAAATTAAAGAATATATTATAAAAAATTTTTATAATAATGAAAAGAAAAGTTTTGTAAGGAATAAGGACCAGAAAATGGACATAAGTCTGATTGGACTTGTAACACCATTTGCAGTATTTAGTCCAAAAGAGAAGAAAATTGAAAACACAATAGAAAGAATCAATTTGACATTAAGAACTTATACAGGTGGATATTTAAGATATGAAGGAGACAATTATGCAGGAGGAAATCCTTGGGTAATTGCAAGCCTTTGGTTAGCACAATATTACATAGAAATTGGACAAAAGAAAAAAGCAAAAGAGCATTTTGACTTTGTTGTAAAAACAGCATCAGAGCATGGATATTTAGCAGAACAAATCGACAACCAAACCTTAAAACCAGCTTGGGTAATAGGATTAGGATGGTCACATGCTATGTTTATTAACATATTACAACAATTAGTGTAGTGTCCCATTGAGGACACTTCCTAATGAGACAGGTGGAGGAAATATGAGTAGTAAGGTTAAGTCTATTTTTGTTTGTAATGAATGTGGATATGAGTCTGCAAAGTGGCTAGGAAAGTGTCCTAGTTGTAATAGCTGGAACAGTTTCTATGAAGAAAAAATTTCAAAAGGTTCTGAAAGCAAGGGTAAGGAGAAAAAAAGTGCTACACCTATTGCTTTAAATGATGTGGAAAAACAAGAGAGTAAAAGAAATTCTACAGGTTTTGATGAGTTAGACAGAGTTTTAGGGGGAGGCTTAGTAAAAGGCTCTCTCATTTTACTAGGTGGAGAACCTGGTATTCGGAAAGTCTACTCTTATTTTACAAATATGTGATAAGATTTTAGGTGATGGTAAAGTATTATATGTTTCTGGGGAAGAATCTTCTGAACAGATTAAATTAAGAGCAGACCGCTTAGGCATTCAAAATAAGGATATTTTATTTTTAGGAGAGACTGATATCGATATCATTGAAGAAGCAATTGAAAAAATAACACCAAAGTTAGTAATCATTGACTCTATTCAAACCATGTATAGTGATGAGATTTCTTCTAGTAGTGGTAGTGTTAGTCAAGTAAGAGAAATTACTTCTAAAATTATGAGAATTTGCAAAGAAAAGTCAATTACCACAATTATCATTGGACATGTTACGAAAGATGGAAATATTGCTGGCCCTAGAGTACTAGAACATATGGTAGATGTTGTTCTATATTTAGAAGGAGAAAGATATTTTTCCTATCGTATTTTAAGAGGCGTAAAAAATCGATTTGGTTCTACCAATGAAATTGGCATGTTTGAAATGCAGAATAAAGGATTAATAGAAATTCATAACCCATCTTCTGTTTTAATTTCAGAAAGAGATGATAATCCACCTGGTTCTATTGTAGTAGCAAGTATGGAAGGGACGAGACCTTTATTATTGGAGCTACAAGCTTTAACAGCACAAAGTGTTTTTGGTTTACCTAGAAGAACAGCAAATGGAATGGATTATAATAGATTAACGGTTTTGATTGCAGTATTGGAAAAAAGGGCAGGGCTAATGTTAGGTAATCAAGATGTTTATTTGAATGTAGTAGGAGGAATTAAAATAAGTGAACCGGCAACAGATTTAGGTGTGGTTTTAGCTGTTGCATCTGCTTTTAAGAATATTAGTATTTCTAAAGAAATTGTGGCTATAGGAGAGGTAGGCCTTACAGGAGAAGTAAGAAGTGTAAATATGATTGAAAAAAGATTAAAAGAGGCAGAAAAATTAGGTTTTAAAACTTGCATCATTTCAGAAAATAATAAAAAACTCTTGAAAGAAGAATTGAAATTAGATATAATAGGCGTGAAAAATATAATTGAGGCAATGAAATACCTAAAACTAAAATAGAGGTGAGAGTTTTGGAAGAAAATACAAAAAAAGAAGATAGCTTAGTGGAAATATTAAAAATAATTGCACCTGGGACACCATTAAGACTAGGCTTAGAAAATATTTTAAAAACCAAAACAGGAGCCTTAATTTTAGTGGGAGATTCTAAAGAAGTTTTGGAAATTGTAGATGGAGGTTTTTTTATTAATCAAGATTATACACCATCTAATTTATATGAATTAGCTAAAATGGATGGGGCAATTGTCCTTAGTTCAGATTTAAAGAAAATATTGTATGCAAATGCACAATTAATACCATCTCCAAGCATTGCAACAAAGGAAACAGGAACAAGACATAGAACAGCTGAAAGAACTGCAAAACAGACAGGAAAATTGGTAATTAGTATTTCACAAAGAAGAAATATTATTACCATATTTAAAGGAAATTATAGATACATGATAGAGGAGACAACAAAAGTACTTGGTAAAGCAAACCAAGCATTGCAAATTTTAGAAAGATATAAAAAAGTATTTGATGGAAAATTGAATATATTAAATGAGTATGAGTTTAATGATATTGTTACTTTAGATGTTGTAATTACCTGTATCCAAAGGGCTGAAATGGTTATGACAGTTGTAGAAGAAGTAAAACGTTTTATTTATGAATTAGGAGAAGATGGCAGATTAGTAAAAATGCAATTAGAAGAACTAATTGGGGACTTAGAAAATGAAGAATTACTAATTGTAAAAGATTATCTAGCTCCAGGAAGAAGAAAAGAAGCTTCTAAAGTGGTAAATGAAATTCGTAATATATATGGAAATAATCTGTTAGATATTCAAATAATTGCAAAGATATTAGGATATGAAAATTTTGAAAATTATGAGGAAATTGCAGTTTACCCAAGAGGGTATAGAATATTAAGTAAAATTCCGAAAGTACCTAACAATGTAATTGACAACTTAGTAAAATCTTTTAAATCTTTTCAACACATTTTATTAGCTGAAATAAGCGATTTAGATAAAACACCAGGCGTTGGAGAAATTAGAGCAAGAAATATAAAACAATCTTTAAAAAGAATGCAGGAACAATTTATGTTTGACAATATGATGGTATAAAAGAAGTGGAGGTATACATGCAAAAGAAAAAAGGAATTACATTAATTTCTTTAATTGTTACAATTGTGGTACTAATTATATTAGCTTCTGTTGCAACAATTGTAGGATTAGGAACATTAGAAGAAACTAGAGTTGTTGCATTTGTTGGTGAAATGAGGATTATCCAATCAAGAGTAGACTACATTTATGAAAAAATAAAAATAGGAGAAGGGGATAGCTATTTAAATGTTGGAACACCTGTTACTAGTGACTTAGCGAACTTTACACAAATCCAAGCGGTAATAGATGCTGTAAATGCAAATTGTGAAACAACAGGAGAACCAAAAAAAACAGCAACTGATTTTCAATATTTTACGGCTGAACAATTAAAAGAAATTGGAATTGAAGATGTAGAACAAGATGTTTTGATTCAGTTTGCAACAAGAGATGTAATTAGTATTACAGGGGTAAAAAAAGATAATGTAATGTATTACAGATTGATTGATTTAGGAGAAAGTACTTATATAGAATATCAAGTTTCTACACAAAAACCAACATTTACAACAAAAATAAAAACAAATGAACTAAATGCGACTATTGTAATTGAAAATATTGTTTATGGAGCTAATATTAACAAAGGAAATATTTATTATGCTAAAAAAGATGAAAATAATCCTGAAAAATATTTATGGAATTTAGTTCCTGGAAACGAAATTTCTATTACAGAAAGTGGAGATTATGCTATTAAAATAATTGATGGAGAAGGAAATGAATCTGATATTATCACAGTAAATGTGACTTTAGTAAATGCTCCTAAATTAGAAGAGGGAATGGTACCAGTTGTTTGGGAAGAAAAGTCAAAAAAATGGAAAACAGTAGACAAAGATTCAGGAGAATGGTATAATTATTCATCAGATGTTAGAAAATGGGCTAACATTATGTTACAAGATGAATTAAGTGTAGATTCTAATGGGTATGTAACTAGCATAGGAAGTATGTTTGTGTGGATACCAAGATATATGTACCAAATTGAGACATTGTATCATACATCATCAACAGAGGGTGGAAAAATTAATATCAAATTTTTAAAAGGAAATTCTACAGTACCAACGGATAATACAAATGTTACAATCGCAAACCAATCTGGACAAGGAAATTGGAATATACACCCTGCATTTAGCAATTATGGAGGACAAGAATTAACAGGAATCTGGGTAGCAAAATTTGAGGCAACAGCAGCAGAAGGTGTTGGAAATTCTGAAGATAGTGACAATGTAACAAATAAAAATGTAAGAGTGGTACCAAATGAACAAAGCTGGAGATTTATTACTATAGGAAATGCATATACTGTAAGCACAAATATGAAAAATAATACTGATTTATATGGAGCAGGAATTGCTAATTGTGATCCACATTTAATGAAAAATACGGAATGGGGAGCTGTAGCATATCTTACACAAAGTAAATATGGTAGAAATGGAACAGAGGTAGCTTTAAACAATAGTACTGATCGCATTACAGGAAGAAGTAATGGTGGAATAGACGGAAGTGAAAATTCATTTTCCTACGAGAAGGAAGAAGGACAACTAGCTAGTTCTACGGGAAATATATATGGAATTTATGATTTGAATGGAGGTTCATTTGAAAGAATAGCTGCATATATTGATACGTCAGTAGCATTAACGAATGGACAAGAACTAGTAAATGCACCAGAAAGACATAAGAATGTATATGAGGCAAGTGAAGATGAAACAAGTGAAAACAATTTTGAGATAAATTCTAAAGCCTATGGAGATGCTATATATGAAATATCAAGTTATGAAAATCAATATAGTGCATGGTTTTCAGATTACTCTAGATTTTCATTTGGAACTGATGCATTTTTAGTACGTGGAGGAGGATATTATAGTACTATGTTAGAGTCAGGTATTTTCTTTTATAACATGAATGCTGGAGTTGCTGCGACTAATGGTGGATTTAGATCAGTTTTATGTATTATATAGATTAAAAATATAGAAAAAGAGGTAAATGAAATGAAAAAAGCAATTATTATAATAGTTTGTATTATTTTAGCAATAGCCATTATTTTGTTAGGCTATGGATATGCTAGAAAAATGACAGAAGAGGTAAAAAATCCAATTGTAACAATGGAAATTGCAGATTATGGAACCATTAAAGTTGAATTATATCCAGATGTGGCACCAAATACAGTAACTAATTTTGTAAATTTAGTGCAAGACGGATATTATGATGGATTGGATTTCCATAGAACAATTCCTGGTTTTATGATCCAAGGGGGACAAAATACAGGAGCGGATGCATTAGATTATTGTATTCCAGGGGAATTTATTGCTAATGGATATAAACAAAATACATTGAAACATGAAAAAGGTGTTATATCTATGGCAAGAGCAGACTATAGTTCTATGGGATTGACAGAAGAAGGATATAATTCTGCTAGTGATCAATTTTTTATTATGGATGAAACTACAGCTTCTTTAGATGGATATTATGCAGCTTTTGGTAGAGTGATAGAAGGAATGGATGTTGTAGAAAAGATTGCGGATGTAGAAGTTATTTATAGAAGTGATGAATTAGCAGAGGATGCAGAAGTGCCAACTGATGAAGAGGGTAATCAAATTGCCTCTGATACACCAGTGAATAAACCTGTTATTACAAAGATGACAGTAGAAACTTTTGGAGTGGATTATGGTGAACCAGAAACTGTAGAACCTTTTGACTATACTTCATGGATGTTGGAACAATACTACTCTGGACAACATACTCATTAAAATAATGAGTTAGAAGTTAGCATGTTTTTGACTTCTAACTCATAAAAATAAATTGGGGCATGGCCAAGCGGTAAGGCGACGGACTCTGACTCCGTTATTTCCTAGGTTCGAATCCTAGTGCCCCAGCCAAAAATGTAAATTTATGAAAGCAAGGAGTACTATATGAAAAAGGTAATCTATAAAAAAAGAAGAGAAATTAAAGATATAAAAGATATGCTAAATTCATCAGTAGAATTATATGCAAAAGAGCCAGCTTATAAATTTAAAACAGACAAAGAAAACGAATTCAAAATTATTACTTATCAAGACCTTTTAGATGATGTAAATGGTTTAGGAACAGCACTTATGAATATTGGATTAGAAGGACAAAGAATTGCTGTTATTTCAGAAAACCGATATGAGTGGGCTGTTAGTTATCTTGCAGTCACCTGCGGAACGGGAATTGTGGTGCCTTTAGATAAAGCATTACCTGCAAATGAAATTGAAAGTTTAATTATTCGTTCAGGTGTTCAAGCTATTTTCTTTTCAAGCAAATATAATGATATAATGAAAGATATAAAAGCTAGGAATACAACAGATTTAAGATATTATATTTCTATGGATATTTCAGAAAAAACAGATTGGATGTATTCTCAGGAAGAATTTATTCAAAAGGGAAAAGATTTAATTCAAAAAGGAAATAGAAAATTTTTAGATGCAACAATTGATAATGAAAAAATGTCTATTATGCTCTTTACATCAGGAACCACTGCTATGTCAAAAGCAGTACAATTATCACAAAAAAATATATGCACCAATATTATGGATATTGCATCTGTAATTAAATTAACTCCAGATGATACTCTACTTTCCTTTTTACCTCTACATCATACTTTTGAATGTACTGTTGGTTTTCTATATGTACTTTATTCAGGAGCAAGCATAGCTTTTTGCGAAGGAATTAGACATATTGCAGATAATATTCGAGAATATAAAATTACAGCTATGATATCTGTACCTGTTTTATTTGAGAATATGTATAAAAAATTAATAAAAAATATAGAAAAAAAGGGTTTAATTGAAAAAGTAGAAAGTGGAATTAAACTAGGTAATTTCCTTGCAAAAATAGGTGTAGACGTAAAAAGAAAAATATTTAAGGAAATTCATGAATCCCTAGGAGGAAAGCTGAGGTTATTTGTAAATGGAGCTGCAGCATTAGACCCTGTTGTAGAAAAGGGATTTAATGACTTAGGAATAAAAATAGTTCAAGGATATGGGCTAACAGAAACATCCCCAGTTGTGAGTGCGGGAAATGATAAATATAGTAGAATTGGCTCTGTAGGAAGGGTTTTCCCAAGTCTTAAAGTAAAAATTGCAGATAAAAATGAAAATGGAATCGGGGAGATTATGGTAAAAGGACCTAGTGTTATGTTAGGGTATTATCAAAATGAGGAGGCAACTAATGAAGTACTAAAAGGTGGATGGTTCTATACAGGTGACTTAGGATATTTAGATAAAGACGGATTTTTATATATTGCAGGAAGAAAAAAGAATGTGATTGTATTAAAAAACGGAAAAAATATTTACCCAGAAGAATTAGAAGCTGTCATCAATAGAATTGAAGGTGTAAAAGAATCTTTTGTTTATGGTAAGCCAGATTCAGATGATGATTTGAAAATATGTACTAAAATTGTATATGATCCAGAAATTATGAAACAAACCTATCAGATAGAAGGACAAGAAGCAATTTTAGAAAAACTTTGGGAGAAGATTAAAGAAATAAATAAAACAATGCCTGCTTATAAATATATAAGAGAAGTAATTGCTACGGAAGAAGAACTTATCAAAACAACTACGCAAAAAGTAAAAAGATTTGAAGAATTAAAAAAGATTGAAGCAGATGAAAAAAAAAGCTTGACTTTTGTCATATAATTGTAATAAAATTGTAACGAAATCGAAAACTAATTTTTAAGAAATCCTATTGTAGTTTTTTGTAAAAGAATGTATAATATAAACTATAGGGAAACAAAAAAACGTAGGACAAAGGAGGGAAGTTTACATGTCACTATTTAGGAAAACAGGCATGGTAAACGTGAAAATGGTAATCACAGAAGAGAAGATTTTATCTAATATAGATAAAATTCAAAAATTAATTAATCCAAATAGTAAAAAACAAATTGTACAATTGGAAGAAGATACCTATTTCAAAGATTTAATAGAATCCGTAAAATTATATTTGTTAGAATATCCAAAAAAGAAAAACTTTCCAAAAAGTGTATATAAGGCAGCATATGGACTAGTAGAATATGCAACAAATCAATTTGAAGAAAATACAAAACAAATAGAAGAACTTATTAGACAAAGAGAAAAAAATATAACAATGGCTGGCGAAATAAAAGATATACTAGAAATTGTAGAGGATAAAGAAAAAGATTGGAAAGAAAAACTAAAAGAAGCTTCTGATAGACTACCAGAAGATATTGTTGAGACATTATCTGTAATTGGAAGATGTAGAGTAAAAAATTCAGAAAATTATCAAAATGCTGTTAAAATTGTAAATGCAAGAATTGTTAACTTGGAAACAAATCTACATATAGAAATTGATATGGAAAGAATTGAAGATAGATCAAAAGCTTTAAGTTATATTGGAATTGAAGTAGCAGAAGCGTTAAAAGCTATTCCAACACCGGTAGATACAGAAGTAGAAGAACAAGTAGTAGAACAACCAATGGCTGAAACAACAGAGGAAGATGAATATATAAAACAAACAACATTTGAAGTAAAACCATCTCTATGGCAAAGAATTAAAAACAGTAAAATTGTAAGAGCAATTACTCATATAATGAAAATTAAAGTAAGACTTGAAATCCCTGCATTACCAGAAGGCAGAGACGAAGAAATAAAATAAAGTAAAATGATATAAAATAAAAAGTGCTGAAACGGTAAAGGACGAAATCAGCACTTTTTGTTTTGAAAGAAATCACGAGTATAAGAAAGAAAAGGTAAAAGTAATGAAGAAAAAAGAAAGAGAAGAAGCCCAAAAGGTGTTAAAAGAAGTAAACGTGGTTGGTGTACAAAGATTTATTACCATATTAAAAGCTTTAGGTAGAATCATTGCTACACCTTTTGTCTTAGCAGGAATCATTATTTTAATTATAGCAATTTTTTTAATGGTATGGCCTTTTTTACAAGCTCAGCCTAGGGATTTGCAAGGATATTTAACAGAGATTTATCATGGAGAAAAATTTGCAATTAAGGAAAAAGAAATAGATGAAAAAGACAATGGATTTTATATTTTATCTCCCAAAAGTAATAAGGAAATTATATTTTCTGCTTATAAAAATGGAAATGAAATTACAGAAGACTATTCTGCTAAACGTTTAAAATATCATGTAGAAAATTATCCATATCAGGATATACTAGAGGATTTCACAATTAGTGAAGGAACAAAAGAAAAATATGGTGTTTCATTTTTAGAATATCAGGTTTGTATCGATATAACCTCATATACAGAGATAGAAGAAGCTACCAAAAAAGTTTATGATATTATACAATATATCAGTAACGAAGACAAAAGAATGTATGAATATATAGCAGTAAGAAAAAATAACTTTTATTCTTCTCTTCGTTGCAATCAAGAGGAAACTTATGAGGAATATTTGTATCGAACCAAATATGAATATATTGACTTTTTCAAAAATCAGAATGTAGCAGATATTCCGGAAGAAGAAATACATACCGTATGGAAACCTAGAGAACTCATTGTGACTGTAAACCAGCAAGAAATAAATCCTAATGAGTATAATCAATATGTAAAAGCAAAATATGATTTGAAGAGAAGAGAATATGTTATTAATTTAATAACAGTCATACCTAAAGTGGAAAAGATAGAAATTTTAAAACGAAATTGGAAATCAGACATCATAGAAGAGATAAAATACAATAATCAAAAATATAAAATCTACTATGAACAAGATATAAAAGGAAATAAAATACCAAATCAATGTACAATGTCTCAATTGAAAGAAATTTTTGATGCAAAGATAGAGTACGATTTCCCAAATGAAAAACTAATAATAGAAATAAATTAGGAGAGAAAAAATGCATAAAATATTTGTAGAACCAGAAAACATTATGTTAAATCAAATAGAAATTACAGGAGAAAATTTAAATCATATTAAAAATGTATTAAGATGTCAAAAAAATGAAAAAATAGAAATTGCATCTTTACAAGATGTATCAATTACATATATTACTTGTATAGAGGAAATTTCAAAAGAAAAAATGATTTGCCGTATATTAGAAAGAAATCCAGCTGAAACAGAAACTAGAATATATATACATGTTATTCAGGGTATTCCCAAAGCAGATAAAATGGAATGGATTATTGAAAAAGGAACAGAACTTGGTGTAAAAGAATTTACTCCGTTTATGTTAAAAAGATGTATTGTAAAATTAGAACCAAAGGAAGAAGAAAAAAAACAAATCAGATGGAGAAAAATTGCAAGAGCTGCAGCAGAGCAATCTAAAAGAAATCAAATTCCAATCATAAATAAGCCACAAAATATAGAAAAAGTCTTTCAAACCATTCAAAATTATGATATAGTATTAGTAGCCTATGAAGGTGAGAAAGAAAACACATTAAAACAGGAACTAAAAAAATTAGATACAAAGAGAAACTTAAAAGTAGCTGTTATAGTTGGACCTGAAGGTGGAATAGAAGAAATTGAAATAGAGAAAATGAAAGAAATGGGTGCTAAAATCATATCACTTGGGAAAAGAATTTTGCGTACAGAAACAGCATCTCTTGTAGTAGCTAGTAATATAATATATGAATTAGAGTAAAGCTCCCAAATATATAGAGAGAAAGGAAGCAAAAGAATGTCTGAAAAAGATGAAAAAAAAGTAAAAATTGAAATCGAAAAAGAAGAAAAAGAAACTGAAAAAAAGGGAAAACATAGTAAAACCAAAAAAGAAGCAACTCGAAGAAAAGAATCTCAAAAAGAAATGACAAAATCAAAAACAACAGAAACAAAAAAGAAGGAAAAAGAAGAGTACCCAAAAACAGGAGAAATGGAAGTGATTGAAAAAATCCATATAAAAAAGAAAATACCGAAAGAATATCAATATGAAATTAATCGAGAGATTTTAAAGAACCTTTTAATAGCAACTGCAATTATATTGTTAATGTTATGCTTCCATTTGGGATTTATTAATATTCCCAAAGAAAATTTTATAATTGATTTAAGATTTTTTAGTGTATTGTTATTAGTAATTTCTATAATTCTATTTGAAAAATCTTATAAAAAAGATAATGGAAAATATTTTGTATATGGAATTGAAATTTTAATATTAGCTATTTTGACTTTATTTTTGCCATACTTTTATTTCCATTGTAAAGACAGATTAGCGAGAATTCTTATTGCTATTTCACCTGCATTTTTTGGAATTTATTATTGTGTTAAAGGAATTATAATAGAACACAAAATGAGAAAAAAATATAAAAAAGAAAGCAATGATATTAAAGAAATTGTAAAAAAGGATAAGAAAAAAAGAGAGGAAAAAAAGAATGATTAAGAGCATGACTGGATTTGGAAGAGCAAAACTTGAAAAAGAAGCAAGAGAATATATTGTTGAAATAAAAACGGTTAATCATAAATATAATGACATTGCTATTAAAATGCCTAAAACAATTAGTTACTTAGAAGAAAATATAAGAAAATTGATTTCCAAAGAAATTCATAGAGGAAAGGTAGAAGTATGTATTAGTTTTATTAATAACAGCACAGAAGGGAAAAATATAAAAATCAATACAGAAATTGCTAAATTGTATATACAAGAATTAAAACAATTAGCAAAAGAAACTGGAATTGCTGAAAATATAAATTTGATGGAAATTACAAAATTGCCGGATGTTTTAAATATTCAAAATGAAACAGAAGACAAAACAATAGAAGATGAACTTACTATTGCTGTAAACCAAGCAATAGAAGCATTACTTACAATGAGGAAAAATGAAGGAGAAAAAATAGAGATAGACTTAAGAAAAAGAATTGAGATTTTGTCAGAAAAAATTGATCAAATCTCTTCCCTATCTACTGGACTTGTAGAAGAATATGTAGTAAAATTAGAGGCAAGAATAAAAGAATTATTAAATACTGATGTTATAGATCAAAATAGATTGGCACAAGAAACTGTAATTTATTCTGATAAATGTTCTATTGAAGAAGAAATTACAAGATTAAAAAGTCATTTTGTGCAATTTAATAATTTTCTTAGTCAGGATACACCAGTAGGAAAAAAATTGGACTTTATTGTACAAGAAATGAATAGAGAAACCAATACTATTGGAGCAAAAGCAAATAAATTAGAAATTACAAATTTAGTGGTTGATATGAAAACAGAAATCGAAAATATTAGAGAACAGATACAAAATATAGAATAGAAAAGCCAAAAAAAGAGAGGCTAAAAATTAAAATAAAATGGGAGGAAAGAAAAATGCAATTAATTAATATTGGGTTTGGTAACATTGTATCAGCAAATAGGATTATTGCCATTATTAGTCCAGAATCGGCACCAATAAAAAGAATGGTACAAGAAGCAAAGGATACAAAAATGGCAGTTGATGCTACGTATGGTAGAAGAACAAGAGCGGTTCTTATTATGGACTCAGGCCATATTATTTTATCTGCTGTACAACCAGAGACTGTTGCAGGAAGATTAGATAAAGATGAAGATACAGAAGAAGAATAGAAAAAGACTTGAAATAAAATGAGGGGGAAATAAGCCATGATGGTAAAACCAAGTGTAACAGATTTATTAAAAATTGTAAACAATAGATTTGAACTTGTAGTAGCAACTTCAAAAAGAGCAAGACAAATTGCCAGTGGAAGTGTACCACTTGTAAAATCTAAGGAAGAATCTAGTGTAACACTAGCAGCAACAGAAATTGCAGAGGGGAAGGTAAAAATATGCTAGTTATATTATCAGGTGTAGCTGGTGCTGGGAAGGATACTATAAAAAAAGAGTTATTAAAAAGAATGGACAAGGTAACAACTCTTCCATCCTATACAGATAGAGCACCAAGAGCCACAGATGTTGCTGGAAGTACGTATCATTTTGTATCAACACAAGAATTTGAGGAAATGATTAAAAATGATGAACTATACGAATATTCAGTTCACCACAATCATTATTATGGAACTTCTAAGAAATTATTAAATGAAAAAATACAAAGTGGAAAGATTATTGTAAAAGATATTGATGTAAATGGAACAGAAGATTTAATTAATCTTTTGAAAAACGATGTTAAAATTGTAACTATTTTTTTAAGAGTACCAAAAGAGGTATTAAGAAAACGATTAGAAAACAGAGAAGATAAACCAGATTTAAAAGAAATAGAGCTTAGATTAAACCGTTTTGACTACGAAGAATCAAAAATTGGACTTTATGATTATGTGTTAAAAAATAATAATTTAGAAAAAACAGTGCAAATTATTATGACCATCATTGAAAATGAGTATAAAATGAAGGAATAAAGATAGAACAAAAGTAAAAAATGAGGAAACACGAAAAACCTTGGAAGAGTAACACACACGATATAATTTAATAAAAAAGAAAATAATCGGGACTATCCATTTCGAGTATTATTGTTATGCTCGAGATGGGTAGTCCTTTTTGCATTTAATGAATAATGAAAAATGAATAGTGAATAATGAATGATTAGCGTGTAGGATGTCGGCGCCCACGCCGACCGTTCTTCGAAGAATTTTCCAAAATGTAGGGGCGATTTTAATCGCCCGTGCTCCAAAGAAATTACCCAAAATAAAAAAGAGGAAAAAATGGGGAAAAAACAAAAAGAAGAAAAGAAATTGCTTTTTCTCAAAAAAAAAGATATAATAACTTCTAGCAAGGAGGAAACATGGTAGCAGAAGTTATTATTAATAGTATTGCAAAAGACTTAAATAAAGAATTCCATTATATTATCCCAAAAGAATTAGAAACAAAGATAAAGATAGGAACTAAAGTATTAGTTCCTTTTAGCCGTGTAAAAACGTTTGAAGAAGGATTTGTAACAGGAATTTTAGAAGAATCCTCATTTGCCAAAAAAGAAATTGCACAAATAGAAGGAGAACCCTTGACAGAAGAAAATATTCTACTTGCTAAACTCATGGCAAAACGATATTTTTGCAATATTTCAGATTGTATTAAATTAATGTCTCCTCCCGGAACTCTGGGAAAACAAATACAAAATAGGGTAAAAGAAAAAACAGGAAAATTTGTGTACTTAAAAAAAGAAATTTTAGAAATTGAAAGTGAAATAGAAGAAGGAAAAATAAAAAATCCAAAGCAGATTCGCATTTTAAGATTTTTAGAGGAAAATGACGGGACTCACATTTCGGATTTGAATTTATTAACAGATACGACAATTTCTAGTATAAAAACCCTAGAGAAAAATGGTTATATTGAAATAGTAGAACAAGTAATTGAAAGAAATCCATTCCAAAATAAAGAAATAAAAAGAGACAAAAAATTGCTACTTACAGAAGAACAACAAAACGCATTCCAACAAATAAGTAAAAAAATACAAGAAAATGCTTTTGACGAATTTTTATTATATGGGGTAACCGGTTCACGGTAAAACAGAAGTATATTTACAATTAATTCAAGAGGTACTAGAAAGGGGAAAAACAGCAATTATGCTAGTACCAGAGATTTCACTTACACCTCAAATGACAAATCGTTTTTTAGCACGTTTTGGAGATGTTATTGCTATTTTACATAGTAAATTGTCAATTGGGGAAAGATATGATGAGTGGAAGAAAATTAAAGAAGGAAAAGCAAAGATTGTAATTGGAGCAAGATCAGCTATTTTTGCTCCAGTACATAATTTGGGAATTGTCATTATAGATGAAGAACATGATAGTTCATATAAATCAGACATGCCTCCTAAATATCAAGCAAAAGATATTGCAAAATACTTATGTAAGCAAAATGGAGTTCCATTAGTATTAGGAAGTGCAACACCAGATATGAATACTTTCTATAGAGCAGAGCAAGGGAAAATTCACCTATTGACATTATCAAGAAGAGCAAATCATTCTAATATGCCAGAGGTAGAAATTGTTGATTTAAGAGAAGAACTAGCTTATGGAAATCATAGTATGCTTAGTAGAAAACTTCAGGAAGAGATAGAACAAAATTTAAGGCAAAAGCGACAAACAATTTTGTTCTTAAACAAAAGAGGTTTTTCCACTTTTGTAATGTGCAGAGATTGTGGCTATACTGCCAAATGCAAGAACTGTAATATTTCTCTCACTTATCATAGTAATACCAATACTTTAAAATGCCATTATTGCGGATACCAAATAAAAAACACAAGAATTTGTCCAGAATGCAAAAGTACAAAAATGAAATATTTTGGAATGGGAACACAAAAATTAGAGTATGAAATAAAAAAAATGTTTCCAGAAGTTACAACAATTCGAATGGATACAGATACAGTAACAAAGAAAAATTCTCATGAAACAATATTGAAAGAATTTCAAGAGAAAAAAGTAGATATCCTAATTGGTACTCAAATGGTAGTAAAAGGCCATCATTTCCCTAATGTAACATTAGTAGGTGTAATTGCGGCAGATGGAAGCTTGAACTTAGATGATTATCGAGCAAGTGAAAGGACTTTCCAAATTTTAACACAAGTAGCCGGAAGAGCAGGAAGAGAAAACTTGCCAGGGAAAGTTATTATTCAAACGTATAATCCAGATCATTTTAGTATTATAGAAGCAAAAAATCAGAATTATTTATCTTTCTACCAAGAAGAAATAAATATAAGAAAACAATTGATATACCCGCCATTTTGCGATATAATATTATTGGGAGTCAGTGGAATGGAGGAAGAAAAAGTACGAAAAGTAACGGAAAACTTATACCAAAAATTATTAGAAAATCCATTAAAAGCAAAAATATATAAACCACAACCAGCACCTATTGATAAAATAAAAAATCAATATAGATGGAGAATTATTATGAAATGTCATTTAAACATGAAAATGATAGAATGGATAGGAGAAAAAACAAAAGAAAAAAATAAAAATGTACGAATTAGCATTGATTGTAATCCAAATAACATGATGTAGGAAGGAATGATGATAAATGGCAATTAGAAATATAAGAACATATGGAGATGAAATTTTAACAAAAAGGGCAAAAGAAGTAGAAGAAATTGATGAAAGAACAAAAGAATTAATAGAAGATATGATAGAAACCTTACATAAAAATAATGGAGTGGGACTAGCTGCACCTCAAGTAGGAGTTTTAAAAAGAATTATTGTAATTGATATCTATGAGGAAGGTACAGATGTTTTTGTCTTAATTAATCCAGAAATTATAAAAACAAAAGGAGAGCAAACAGTAGAAGAAGGCTGTTTAAGTTTCCCAAATCAATTTGCAAAAATTGTAAGACCAGCAGAAGTGACAGTAAAAGCACTTGATAAAGATGGAAAAAAAGTAAAATTAGTAGGAAAAGATTTATTAGCACAAGTACTTTCTCATGAAATTGATCATCTAAATGGAGAATTATTTATAGATAAGATTATACCAGGGACATTAGAAACCGTGAAACCAGAAGATGAAAAGAAAATGTAGCAATAATACATCGAAGAAATTTCTCAAATTGTAGGGCTGGACTGGAATAGCCCAGAATAAATAAAACAAAATAGATTAATATTTTAGAAAATAATGAGGTAGTGTAAAGCAATTTATGAAAACAAGTAGAGGCGATTTAATCGCACGTCTTTTGGAGAATCGCAAATAAAATATTGATAGTGTAAAATAATTTATGAAAAAATGTGTGGGAGATTTAATCGCATGTCTTTTGGAGAATCGCAAATAAAATATTGATAGCGTAAAATAATTTATGAAAAAATGTAGGGGCGATTTTAATCGCCCGCCCTTCATAGAAATTACGAAAAAGATATATGAGGAGGAATAACATGAATATTGTGTTTATGGGAACCCCAGATTTTGCAGAAAAATCATTAAAAGCTATTTACGAGGCAGGACATAACGTTCAAGCAGTTGTAACAAACCCAGATAGACCTCAAGGTAGAGGCCTAAAATTAATGGCAAGCCCAGTAAAACAATTTGCTATTGAAAATGATATCAAAGTATTGCAACCAGAGAAAATCAGAAAAAATGAAGAATTTTTAGCAGAAATAAAGGAATTAAATCCAGATGCAATTTGTGTAGTAGCATATGGTAAAATTTTGCCAAAAACACTTTTAGAAATTCCAAAATATGGTTGTATTAATGTACATGGTTCTCTACTTCCAAAATATAGAGGAGCAGCTCCTATTCAATGGGCTGTATTAAATGGAGATAAAACAACTGGAATTACCACCATGTATATGAACGAGGGAATGGATACAGGAGACATGATTTTAAAACAAGAAATTGAAATTGGGGAAAATGAAACAACAGGAGAATTATGGGAAAGATTAGCAGAAATTGGATCAAAATTATTGGTAGAAACTTTGAAAAAAATAGAAAAAGGAGATGCACCAAGAATACCACAAGGAGAAAATTTCTCTTTAGCTCCTATGTTAGAAAAAGAAATGGCAAAAATTAATTGGCAAGAAAAAACAGGAAGAGAAATTAAAAATTTAGTAAGAGGCTTAAATCCTATTATGGGTGCTTATACTTATTGGAATGGAAAGAAAATAAAATTTTGGAAAGTAGATGTTATTTCAAAAGAAGATTTTATGACAATATTTGATGAATTTACAGAATATGAATACAAATTTAAGAATATAGAACCAGGTACAATTTTATATGTAGATGATAAAAAGGGATTATACATTAAAGCAAAAGAAGATATTATTAGTGTGCAAGAAATACAAGGTGAAAATGCAAAAAAAATGTCCATATTAGAATTTATTCGAGGAAACAAAATGCAAGCTGGAGAGATATTAGAATAAAGAACAATGTGGTAAATAAAATGAAGAAAAAAATATAGTTAAAGAACTAACTGGAATATTAGAAAAGAGAGAAATTATATGTTTACAGGAAGAAAGTTATGAACTTTTTTAAAGTATGAGTGGCTTAAAAAAATGTCTTGACAAATGGAACGGAAACCATATAAAATGAACAGGAACATCGAACAAATAAATAAAAAAATTTAAAAAAGATATCAGTTAAAATATTTGTAAAATGTATTGACAAAATAAAAATAATGCATATAATAATGATAATTGTTATCATTATTGAAAGGGTAAAAGCAATGCAAAAATACAGCAAACAAAGAGAAATGATTTTAAAGTCATTGAAAAATAGAGAAGATCATCCTACAGCTGAAAAATTGTATCTAGATTTGAAAAAAGAAATGCCAGAGATAGGAATTGCAACGATTTATCGTAATTTACAAATTTTGACAGAGCAAAATGAAATTTTAAAAATAAATGGTGGGAAAGAATCAGATAGATTTGATGGTAATACAAAAAAACATTTTCACTTTGTTTGTGAAAAATGTAAAAACTTATATGATGTTTTTCTAGAAGATGACAAAATGGAACAATGGGAGAAATGGTTAGAAAACATCGCAAAAAACACAATTGCTGATATTCAAACAACCAATATAACAATCAATGGAACATGTAAAAATTGTAAAAAGAAAGAGGAGGAAATTAAATGAAAGCTTATGTATGTAAAGTTTGTGGTTATATCCACATAGGAGAAGAAGCTCCAGAAAAATGTCCACAATGTGGAGCGCCAAAGGAACAGTTTGTAGAAAAGGTAGAAAATGGTGCAAAAGATTATGCGGATGAACATAGAATTGGAGTAGCACAAGGTGTAGATAGTGAAATATTAGAAGGATTAAGATCAAATTTCATGGGAGAATGTACAGAAGTAGGAATGTACTTAGCAATGAGTAGACAAGCAGATAGAGAAGGTTACCCAGAAATTGCAGAAGCATTTAAAAGATATGCTTTAGAAGAAGCAGAACATGCAGCAAAATTTGCTGAATTATTAGGAGAAGTTGTATATCCAGATACTAAAAAGAATTTAACATTAAGAGCAGAAGCAGAACATGGTGCTTGTATGGGTAAAAAAGAATTAGCAACAAAGGCAAAACAATTAAATTATGATGCTATTCATGATACTGTTCATGAAATGTGTAAAGATGAAGCAAGACATGGAAGAGGTTTTGATGGATTGTTAAAAAGATATTTTAATAATTAATGATAAAAAGGTGTTTACATGGGTAGGCACCTTTTTGCTATTTTATGTTAAATGTGATATAATATAAATATCAGCCAAAGTGCTGTTTATATAGTCTCTCAAAGGCAAATAGGACCGACAAAACAACATTTAGGAGGAAAACATCATGAAAAAGGTTCTCAGTCTCATCATCGTCTTCTTGTTCGTATTCTCTGCTGTCCCTGCGATGGCAAAGGATGACCTGGATCTCAATCATGAGATCGTCGTTCCGATTGGCCAGATGGTCATAATTGGAGACGCACATCTGACGGGTTACATGGATCAAATTGAGGTAATTTCCCTTGAAACGGATGATGGAGAAATTCCAGCCATTCGATTCATGGAGCCGGGAAGCTATGACCTAGCTCTCGATGGGGAAAACTTCCGATTTATTGTTTCTCCGGCGATGACCGTGTGGAGCATGGAAGGAGGACAAGAAGAAACGACCTGCTACGGATTTGTTTTCGAATGAATCTGTAAAAGAGGGACGGAAGGGGCAAGCATGCTTGCCCCGGATTTTATTTAATGAATAATGAAGAATGAATAGTGAATAATGAATAATTAGTGTAGGGTGTCGCCACCCACGGCGACCCGATGATGCGAAGCAAAAACAATCTAAAAATTATTCATTATTCACTATTTATTGATTATGCATTTGAAGCGAATCCTAACTAAACCTAAAATGAAGAAGCATCCACGATGAGACAAAAATTTTCTAAAAACCCTTGACAAATATAAAAAAATAGTGTAAAGTATATTAGCATTACACTTAAGAAAGGTAATTGAATATGGAAAAGAATGTTAAAGTAAGTATGCTTATGGAGTTCTATGGTAAGCTTTTAACTGAAAAACAATATACTTTTTTAGACGATTACTATAATAATGATTTGTCTCTATCTGAAATTGCGGAAAATTATCATATTACAAGGCAAGCAGTAAGAGATAATATAAAAAAAGGGGAGTGTAAGCTTTTTGAATTAGAAGAAAAGCTAAAAATGATGGAGAATATGAAGAAAAGAGAAGAAAAAATTGCAGAGGTTTTATCAAAGATTTCAAAACTAGAAAGTACATCTTCTGATAAAAAAGTTACAAAGACATTGGAAAGTGTAGTAAAAGAACTAAGAGTATTAGTTTAAACAAAAGAAAGATAGAAAAAAGTAATTTATGAAAATGGTAGGGGCGATTTTAATCGCCCGCTCTTCAAAGAAATTACTTAAAAATGAAATTAGGGGGAAGAGCATATGGCTTTTGATACATTGGGCTCCAAACTACAGGAAATTACAAGAAAATTAAGGGGAAAAGCAAGAGTTACGGAATCAGACTTGAAAGACGTATTAAGAGAAGTAAAACTTGTTTTACTAGAAGCTGATGTAAATTATAAAGTAGTAAAAGACTTTATAAAAACAGTGGAAGAAAAAGCACTTGGTCAAGATGTTCTAAAGTCATTAACACCTGGACAACAAATTATAAAAATTGTAAAAGACGAAATGACAGAATTATTGGGGGGAGTAGAAAGTAAAATTAATTTTACCCCTAACCCACCAACCATTATCATGTTAGTTGGATTACAGGGATCAGGAAAAACAACAACAGCAGGAAAGCTAGCAAATCTTTTAAGAAAAACAGGTAAAAAACCACTTTTAGTTGCCTGTGATGTATATAGACCTGCAGCTATCAAGCAATTACAAGTGGTAGGAGGACAATTAAATATTCCTGTATTTGCAAATGAAAACACAAAAGATGTTGTTTTAATTGCAAGACAGGCAATTAGCCAAGCAATTTCTAAATTAAACGATGTGATTATTCTAGATACAGCAGGTAGATTGCATATTGACGAAGAACTAATGGAGGAGTTACAAAAAGTAAAACAAGCAACAAAGCCACATGAAATTCTATTAGTAGTAGATTCTATGACAGGACAAGATGCTGTAAATGTAGCACAAGAATTTAATGAAAAATTAGGAATTGATGGAATTGTTCTAACAAAATTAGACGGTGATACTCGTGGAGGAGCTGCTTTATCTGTAAAAAAGATTACAGGAAGACCAATTAAATTTGCTGCCACTGGTGAAAAATTAAGTGATATTGAAGTATTTCACCCAGAAAGAATGACTTCTAGAATTTTGGGTATGGGAGATGTACTTTCTATTATAGAAAAAGCAGAAGAAGCATTTGACGAAGAGGAAGCCATAAAACTAGAACAAAAATTAAAAAAACAAGGTTTTGATTTAAATGATTATTTAAAACAATTAAGACAGATGAAAAAGATGGGTTCCTTCTCAAGCATTTTAAAGATGATACCAGGAATGAACCAACTAAAAGACGTTAAAATTGATGATAAAGAATTTGTAAAAATAGAAGCCATTATCTGTTCTATGACAGAAAAAGAAAGACAAGACCCGAATTTATTAAATGCAAGTAGAAGAAGAAGGATTGCACAAGGAAGTGGAACAACGGTACAAGATATTAATAAATTTATGAATTCTTTTCAAATGACACAGAAAATGATGAAAAAAGTACAGAATGAAAAAGGATTAAAAAATATAATGAAAAACATAAATCCAAAAGACTTAAAACGATTTAAATAGTTAATAATTTTTCAAAAATATAATTTTTCAGTAAAATTGCTGAATCAAGAAAGGGGGAAAAACTATGGTAAAAATTAGACTAAAAAGAGTTGGAGCAAAAAAAGCACCTTTTTATCATATTGTTGTAGCAGATTCTAAATCACCAAGAGATGGAAAAATTATTGAACAAATAGGAACATATAATCCTATGGTTGAACCATCTGAAATTAAAATTGATATGGAAAAAGCTCAAAAATGGTTAAAAAACGGAGCAAAACCAACAGATACTGTTAAAAATTTAATGGAAAAATTAGCAAAATAAGAGAAAACAGAAAGGATGAATATCATGAAAGAAATTTTAGAAAGCATTATAAAAAATTTAGTTTCTAATCCAGAAGCAGTACAAATTAACGAAATGCAAGGACAAACTGCAATTGTATATGAAGTAAAAGTAGCAGAAGAAGATATGGGAAAAGTAATAGGAAGACAAGGTAGAGTAGCACAAGCAATTAGAACAATTGTAAAAGCAATTGCATCAAAAGAACAAAAAAGAGTAACTATTGAATTTATATAGGAGACTAAATTGAAAGAATATTTAGAAATTGGTCAAATTGTAAACACATATGGAATAAAAGGATTTTTAAAAATTGTTCCTTATACAGATAATCCCAGAAGATTTGATGAATTAAGAACAGTCTACTTAGAAAAAAATGGAAAAGTAGAAGAAGTAAAAATTGAAGAAGTAAAATATCATAAAAACTTAGTGTTGTTAAAGTTAGAGAATATTAGCTCAATAGAAGAAGCAGAAAAATATAAAAATAGTATTTTGAAAATAAAAAGGGAAGATGCTGTAAAATTACCACAGAACTCATATTTTATTGTAGACCTATTAGGAATTGATGTTTATACAGAGGATAATCTCCATTTAGGAAAAATTGTGGATATCTTTCCAACAGGAAGCAATGATGTATATGTGGTAAAAGATGAACTAGGAAAACAAATTTTATTACCAGCTATTAAATCTGTAATTCATAAAGTGGATATTGAAAATAAAAAAATGACAGTAAGTTTAATGGAAGGACTAGAAAAATGAAATTTGATGTATTAACACTTTTCCCAGAAATGTTTGCAAGTATGCAAGCCAGTGTAATTGGAAGAGCAATACAAAAAAGAATTATTGAAATGAATCTAGTAAATATTCGAGACTTTTCTAAAGATAAGCACAAAAAAGTAGATGATTATCCTTATGGTGGAGGAGCTGGAATGGTAATGAGACCAGATGTGGTCTATGATGCCTATCAATCCTTGCCAGATAAAGAGGCAAAAGTAATTTATTTATCTCCTCAAGGAAAACTACTAACACAGAGGAAAGTACAAGAATTAAGTAAAGAAAACCATCTTATATTGTTATGTGGACACTATGAAGGAATTGACCAAAGAGTAATTGATGAAATTGTTGATGAAGAAATTTCTATTGGAGATTATATTGTAACAGGTGGAGAGCTTCCTGCCATGGTATTAATGGATGCTATTAGTAGATATGTAGAAGGAGTTATTAAAGAAGAAGCTGTGCAAGAAGAATCTTTTGTTGAAGGACTACTGGAATATCCGCAATATACAAGACCAGAAATTTTTTTAAACAAGAAAGTACCAGATGTTCTGTTATCTGGACATCATGCCAATATTGAAAATTGGAGAAAAGAAAAAGCGTTAGAAATTACGAAAAGAAAAAGAAAAGAAATGTTAAAAGGAAAGGAGAATTTTTAAATGGACATTATAAAATCAATTGAACATGAACAATTAAAAAACAAAGTACCAGAACTTAATGTTGGTAGTACTGTAAAAGTTCATGTGAGAGTTAAAGAAGGAAACAGAGAAAGAATACAGGTTTTCGAAGGCATTATTATTAAAGTACAAGGTGGAGGTGTAAACCAAACTTTTACAGTAAGAAGAGTTGCTTATGGTGTAGGTGTTGAAAAAACATTTTTAATACACTCTCCAATGGTAGAAAAAGTAGAAGTAGTAAGAGTTGGTAAAGCAAGAAGAGCAAAACTATTCTATTTAAGAGATAGAGTTGGTAAATCTGCCAAAACTAAGGAACAAGTAGGCGCAAGAATTGTTACCAATGAAATTACCTTAAAGGAAGAAGTAAAAGAAGAAGCTGCTCCAGAGGAAGCTCCAGAAGAAGCACCAGCAATAGAAACAGCAACACCTGTAGAACAAGAAGTAGTAGATACAGTAAAAGAAGAAAATGTAGATACTAAAAAAGAATAAATATTTTAAATGTATCCCCTTATTGCCATAATGGTAATAAAGGGGATATTTATGTGGATTTAAATGATAAGTATTGCTTTTTATTATTTGGTTTTGTATAATGGAAATGAAGAATATGCGGATAAATAAAAAAAGAAAGAGGTGTGCGTGTGCGTGCAAAAGAAAAAAACAGTGTGGAAAATTGTAAAAAATGTTATTTGGATAATTATAGGAATTGCTATTATTTGGGGACTTTATCAAATTTTACTTTTGAATTTCTTTAATGGATTTGAAAGAGCAATCTATGAGGAAGGAAAAACGGAATTTGAGAGAGACAATCAGGTAAAATACTCTTCACTAAATAGTTATAAAATAACATCACATGACTTTAATGATGCTATGTTTTACAGAACAGTGGATGTAATACCTAATACAGCATATCGAGTTACTTGTATGGTAAAAACAGAAAACATAGAAACAGAACAGGAAATTTCTAATGCAGGTGCACAAATTTGTATAGCAGATACTTTAGAAAGATCAGCAAGTATTACAGGAACAAATGATTGGAAAAAATTGGAGTTTATGTTTCACTCTAAAAATAGAGAAAGTGTTGAATTAGGATTTCGACTAGGTAGCTATGATGGAAATTGCAAGGGAACAGTCTGGTTTTCTGACTTCACATTAGAAATGGGAGCAGAAGATGTAGATACCAATTGGAATTTTGCTACTTTTATTTTTAAAAACATAGATGTTCCTATTGATAATCAACATGTAGCATTATCTATGCAGGAAAAAGACATAAATACAATTAAATTAAATATGGAAAGATTTAAGTCAACTTGTGCAGAATTATCTAATTATCAAATGACAGCAGACTATGATATTATAGAAATAGATACACCAATTACGTCTATTTCTTATGATGAAGAAAATGGATATTATGTGGGAGCTGCAGATGTAGCAACATTAATAGAACCTTACATTAATCAAGAAGAATATGACCACATTTTTGCGGTTGTAAGACTTGGGGATAATGCACAAAATATTGAAATACCAGTACATGATTGGATTGGGTTAGGAGGAATGGATTACTTAGGAATTGGCTTTTCCAACATAAGACTCCCTAATGATAATAATGATTACATATATACGTATTCTACTAATATTAATACATTTCCAGAAGAAGTATTTTTACACGAATTCCTACATTCTCTAGAGAGAAATTTAAAAGAATATGGATATAAATTTCCAGAATTACATGATTATGAAAAATATGGTTACCAGAGTGAGCCAATTACAGGACTAAAAAGATGGTATCAAGATTATATGCAATGTACTATTCCAAATGGCAATGGTGATTATGTGGGATTGGATAGTATGGTATATAAATTAAAACCACTTCATAGTAGTAATTTTACATATACGGTTCCTTTATCATTAGGAACAGAGAGCGAGAATGTGTTTGATGTAATTCGAAGTTCACTACAGTTATTAAATCAGAGGAAAGAAGTAAAAAAGGAGACGAATACACTTGAAAGTTTCAGAATTTAATTATGATTTACCAGAAGAATTAATTGCACAGCATCCTATTGAAAAAAGGGATGAAAGTAGATTAATGGTTTTAAATAGGAAAGACCAAACTATAGAACATAGAAAATTTAAGGATATTATTGAATATTTGGAACCAGGAGATTGCCTAGTAAGGAATAATACAAAAGTAATTCCAGCTAGATTATATGGGAAAAAAGAAACAGGAGCTAATGTAGAATTTCTTTTACTAAATCAAATACAAGGAGATATATGGGAAGTAATTGTGCGACCAGGAAATAAATTGCATATAGGAGCAAAAGTAAAATTCGGAGATGGAATATTAGAAGCACAAATTTTAGACGTTATGCCAGGTGGAACGAGAAAAGTGCAATTTTCTTATCAAGGAATTTTTAACGAAATTCTAGACCGAATTGGATTAATGCCTCTTCCTCCTTATATTCATGAAGAATTAAAAGAGAAAGATCGCTATCAAACAGTATATGCAAAGTATGAAGGCTCAGCAGCAGCACCAACAGCAGGGTTACACTTTACGCCAGAATTACTAAAAGAGATTGAACAAAAAGGAATAGAAATTGCCAATGTAACTTTACATGTAGGCATTGGAACATTTAGACCAGTAAAAGAAGAAACAGTTGAAAATCATCATATGCATTCAGAACACTATTATATCAAGAAAGAAGATGTGGACAAGATTAACCAAGCAAAACAAAATGGAAAAAGGGTAATTGCAGTGGGAACAACATCTTGCAGAGTATTAGAAACCATTGCAGATGAAAATGGAAGAGTAAAAGAAACAGAAGGAGACACACAGATTTTTATTTATCCAGGATATCATTTTAAAATTTTAGATGGTTTAATTACTAATTTTCATCTTCCACAATCAACGCTTTTAATGTTAGTTTCGGCTTTAGCTGGTAAGGAGTATATTATGAAAGCGTATGAAGAAGCTGTTAAAGAAAAATATCGTTTTTTCAGTTTTGGAGATGCAATGTTTATAAATTAAAAAGGAGATAACATGGAAGAAGCAGTAAAATATGAATTATTACATGAATGTAAACAAACAGGAGCAAGAAGAGGAAGAATTTATACTCCACATGGAATTATAGAGACTCCTGTGTTTATGCCAGTAGGAACACAAGCAACGGTAAAATCATTAACACCAGAGGAATTGAAAGAAGAAATTGGCGCTCAAATAATTTTAGCAAACACATATCATTTATACTTAAGACCAGGACAAAAAATAGTGAAAGAAGCAGGAGGCTTACACAAATTTATGAACTGGGATAGGCCAATTCTGACAGATAGTGGAGGATTTCAAGTATTTAGTTTAGGAGATTTAAGAACGATAACAGAGGAAGGAGTAGAATTTAAATCTCATTTAGATGGTAGTAAGCACTTTTTTTCACCAGAGAGTGTAATGCAAACAGAAGAAGATTTGGGAGCAGACATTATCATGGCATTTGACGAGTGTGTAGAATATCCATCTACTTATGAGTATACAAAACAATCTATGGACAGGACAACAAGATGGGCAAAGAGATGCAAACAAGCGCATAAAACCAAAAATCAAGCATTGTTTGGTATTATACAAGGAGGATTTTATGAAGACCTAAGAGAAAAAAGTGCTAAAGACTTGGTTGAACTCGACTTACCAGGATATGCTATTGGAGGAATAAGTGTAGGAGAACCTAAAGAAGAATTTTTAAAAATGCTATATTATACAGCTCCTCTTATGCCAAAGGAAAAGCCAAGATATTTGATGGGAGTGGGAACACCAGATTATTTAATAGAAGCAGTTCTTGCCGGAATTGATATGTGTGATTGTGTATTACCAACAAGAATTGCTAGAAATGGAACAGCATTAACTTGGCATGGAAAAATCGTAGTTAGGAATGCAACGTATGAAAGAGATTTTACTAAATTGGATGAAGACTGTGATTGTTATACCTGTAAAAATTATACAAAAGCATATATTAGACACCTTATAAAAACAAATGAAATATTAGGAGTGAGATTATTATCGATTCATAATTTATATTTCTTGACTAAATTAATGGAAAGAGTTAGAATAGAAATAGAGCAAGATCATTTATTAGATTTTAAAACACAATTTTATGAAGAATATGGTTATACACAAAAGAAAGGAAAGTGAAGTATATGGAACTATATGATGAAGAAAAGGTTACACAAAAAAATAACAAAAATCAATATTTAAAAATGGGATTAGTTGTAGCAGTTATTCTATTATTTATGCTAATTGTAGTAGCATTAGTTTTGCCAAAGGGAAATCAAGTAGTAACACAAGTAATTAAAATTGATGGAACAAGTAAACAAATGCCAACTAATTTTTATCTTACAGGAGAAAATAATACTATTTATATTTCTATAGAAGAAGTAGCTAAATTACTAGGCTATAGCTATTTAAGAGGAGAATATATTGACCGTTATACAGAAGATGTTTCAAAATGCTATGTTGAAGGAGAAGAAGAGGTTTGCTCCTATATAGCGGGAAGCAATACCATCTATAAATGTACACCAAATTCTACAGGAGAATATGAATATTATTATATAAAAGATAATACAGTTTCATACGAAAATAGACTTTATTCTAATATAGAAGGAATTCAAATAGGATTTAATGTACAAGTACAATATGATCAAACAGGATTCACAATTAGAACATTACAAAATATATTAGATTCCTCAAAAGAAATGATAACAAAAAAATTTACAAACACAGTAATTGATGAAACAAAATTTCAGAATAAAAAAGCTTTGTTAAAAGGATTTATTGTATTTAATACAAATGGAAAATATGGAGTATTAAATATGAATGGAGAAACTATTATTGGAGCTAAATATGACAGTATTACCTATTCTGAAAACACAAATGAATTTTATGTAAAAAGCGAAAACAAATCTGGCGTGTTATCTACTACAGGGGAAACCAAAATTGGTTTAAATTATGATGAAATTACCTTATTAAATAATGATTTAAGATTATACTATGTTAAAAGAGGCAATAAATGTGGTGTTCTAGATAGAAATGGAAGAATTGTAATACATATTGAATATGATGCCATTGGAATCGACAGTTCATTATATCCTAAAAACCAAATAAAAAATCAAAGATTATTATATGATAATTGCATTCCAGTAAAACAAGGTCAAAAATGGGGATTTTATAACAAACATGGAGAACTCATTGTCCCAATTGAATATGACAATATAGGATTTGTAGTTAGTACATCAAATGAAAAATCTATGAATAATGTTGTTATCATAGAGGATATTGATGGTATTGTGGTAGGAAAAGAAAAAAAATACGGTGTTGTAAACTCAACAGGAGAAATCATTATTCCTTGCGAGTTTGACAGAATCTATTCTGTTACTAGTGGAGGAGAGGATATTTATTATCTAGAAAAAGATGGACAAACAATTTACCTTGATGACTATATTGTAGAAAATAATTTGAAAAGCTATAAAAACAATACACTTGTAAAACCAGAAGAAAATACAAACACAGAACAAAACACAACTAATGAAACCAATTCTGTTGAAAATCAGACACAAAATATAGTAGAAAATGTTTAGAAAATAGAAAGGAAAAAGTTATGAACTATTCAGAATATGTTATGTATTTTATTTTAATTATTCTTGTAGTCCTTATGGTAATTTTGCCCAGAAAAAGGCAGGAAAAACAAATACAAAAAATGCAACAAGAATTAAAAGTGGGAGATCGTATAATAACATATTCTGGTATTATAGGAGAAGTAATAGCTGTTAATCAAGAAGAAGTGATTGTAAAAACAGAACCAGATGGTCTAAAATTTACAATTGAAAAATGGGCAATCATGGAAATAAAAGAATAAATTCTAAAAACCTCTTTTAGGGAATATATATTCCTTAAAGGAGGTTTTTTTATGACAAATGTAACAGAAACAGGAAATGAAGGAAAAAGGAATATCATTTGTGTGGTAAAAGGATGTGTAGTAGCTTTTATTATAACATCTATTGCCATATTTATTTTTTCTATTTTATTAACAAGTACTAAGATTTCAGAAGAAGTGATACCAGTAGTGATTATGATAATAACAGGAATTAGTATTTTAATTGGTTCATCTCTGAGTACGATAACGATTAAAAAGAATGGTTTTCTTTATGGTGCTTTGGTGGGAATATTCTATATCCTTATTCTTTACATATTATCCAGCATATTAGGAAGTGGATTTTCATTGAATCAGGAAGCGATTATTATGATGATAATTGCTGTTTTAACGGGAATTATTGGTGGAATCGTTGGCGTAAACATAAAAAATAAGTAAGAAATAAACAGACAGCTTGACATTTGTTACTAAATGTTATATATAATAGGTAACATAATATTTGAGGAGGTAGAACAATGAATATTGTATTACCGGATAAGTTTCACTATAAGGGAAATAAACATGAAAGCGCGGTTATCGAGCATGAAATTCTCTACATAGAGAAAGGAACGGACTTTGAAGAAGTAATGTATCAGCTCACGTATAAACTTAAAGGACGGAACTGCATGTATTGTGGAAGGCCGTTAGAAAGCAAAAAGAAAACGCTAGATCATTTGTATCCGAGAAGCATAGGAGGACCGACTATTACCAACAATCTGACACCTGCTTGCAAAAATTGCAATAATAGGAAGTCAGATATGACAGAGCAGGAATTCATAGAATTTTGTATCTTGAAAGGACAGGATAGGGAAGATTTTAGAAAGAAGGTAATGCGAAAACACGAAAATGCTAGACAAAGCCATGGATTTTTGTTACCCAAAAGATGGTATGTGAACTTTTTTTTAAAGGAGGTTATAACTTTCATTTCTTTTGATGAAAGTATTTCAAAAAGGTATCAAAGATTAGAGTCTTTCTATAAACGGTATGGAAATTTTGACAAGCCAATCGTTGTCGACAGGAATGGTTTTCTACTAGATGGATTTGGAATTGTGCTCTTTGCTAAGAACAAAGGTATAAGAGAAATTCCAACCATTATATTGGAAAATGTTGAAAAACGTTTCTAACCCTTATAGTTCCCCACATTTATAATAAATGTGGGGAAAATTTATGAAAAATAGTTGCTATTTTTTATAAATTAGGATAAAATTGGTTAGGACATGAAAAAAGGAGGAACACTAAGTGATTACCTTTGAAGAAATTGTAAGAAACGAAGAAGTTCAGGAGCTAGTACTTGCGGTTGAGCAACAATTGAAAGTGTTAGGATATACAGAACATTCCATAAGACACATGAATTTAGTAGCAAAAAGAGCAGGTATGATTTTAGAAGAATTAGAATATCCAAGCGAAAGAATCGAATTAGCACGAATTGCTGGCTATTTGCATGATATTGGTAATGCAGTTAACCGTGTGGACCATGCACATACAGGTGCAATACTTGCCTTTGAAATATTGAAAGATATGGGAATGGAAACAAAACAGAGAACTGAGATTATGATGGCAATTGGAAACCATGATGAAAATACAGGAACAGCTGTTAGTGATATATCAGCAGCACTGATTTTAGCAGATAAATCAGATGTTCATAGAGATAGAGTTGTCAATAAAAATCTTTCTAATTTTGATATTCATGATAGGGTAAATTATGCAGTTACTAATGCAGAACTAAAAATCGATAAAAACGAGAGAAAAATTGCTTTAGCCTTAGATATTGATACACAAATTTGCCCAGTGTTAGATTACTTTGAAATTTTCTTAGAAAGAACAATGATGAGTAAATATGCAGCAGAACAATTAAAAAGTACATTTGAATTAATGATTAATGACGTAAAACTATTATAAGTAAAGTAGAGAAAGGAATGGGAAAAGTGAAAAACAATTCTATTATAAAAATAATGATTTTATTACTTATTACAATAATTATTTTAATATCTCTTGTGGGAATTTATGTGAAGAAAACATATCAATATGAGAATATTCTACCCGATTACAAACTAGGAATGGAATTTACAGGAAGTAGAATTACGCAAATAAAAGTGAGTGATGCAGAAAACCAAGTAGCCTATGATACAGAAGGAAATATTGTAGAAGATTATGAAGAAGGACAAGAAGGAATTACTGTAGTAACTGAAAAAGTAAATAAAGATGAAGCGTTAACAGAAGAAAATTTCAAAAAAGTAAAAGAAATTATACAAAAAAGATTAAAACAAACAAATATACAAGAATATGAATTAAGAGTAAATATGCAAACTGGGGATATTATGTTAGAATTACCAGAAAGCATTCAAACAGATACTATATTAAGTGGTGTTTATCCAGCTGGTAAATTTGAAATTGTAGATGCAGAAACAGGAGAAGTATTGTTAACAAAAGAGCAAATTAAAGACAGTGTGGTAATGTACGAAGCTACTACTACTGGAACACAAGTATATTTAGCAATACAATTTGATAAAGAGGGAACTGTTAAACTAAAAGAAATTAGCAAAACATATATTGCTACCCAAGATGAAGAAGGAAATACAGTAGAAAAACAGATATCTGTTAAAATAGATGACGAAGATTTTACAACAACTTATTTTGGTTCTACCATACCAAATGGACAATTGAATATTCCTATGGGACATGCTACAGAAGATACAGAAGAACTAGGAGAGTATATTAACCAAACAGCATTAGTTGCTGCAATATTAAGCAATGAGACAATGCCAATTATTTATGAAGTTGAATCAAGTAGTTATTTTCCAACAGAGATAAAAGAAAATACTATTTTATTACTTGAAATAATTGTAGTTGCACTAAATATTATCATCATTATTTATTTTAGTATACGCTATAAGTTAAATGGATTATTTGGAGGAATTATAGGCATAGGATTTGGAGCTTTGCTTTTATTAGCTATACGTTTTTCTAATGTAGTTATAACAATAGAAGCACTAATTGTATTCTTTATGATGATGTTATTAAATTATTTGTTTATACAAGTATTGCTAGCAAAATTGAATAAAGAAAATACAAAGCAAAACTTTTATGAAGTATTAAAAAGAGCACTACTTACAATAATTCCATTTGCAATTGTGGCAGTTATATTATGTTTCCAGGGAACACTTGCTATTAGTACAAGTGGAATGATTATGTTCTGGGGACTAGTTATCTTTGCTTTATATCATTTAGGAATTACAAAAATACTGTTAATAAAATAAGAAAATAGGATAAATTAATTTATGAAGTTTGTATGGACGATTTTAATCGTGATTTCTTCAGGAAAATTACAAAAAGTAAGGAATAGTGTAAAATAATTTATAAAAATATAGGGGCGATTTTAATCGCCCGTTCTTCGGAGAAATTACTTAAAACAGAAAGTAAGGAAATGAGGTAAAAAAATGAAAAGTAAAACATTATTGGCAATTGCCATACTAATTATTGTAGCAGGAATTATTATGGTAGCAACATTAGGATTTAACGTAGATTTAAAATACCAAGATGTAAAACAAATTGAAATTGGACTAGAAACTGAATATAACATAGAAGATATTAGACAAATTACGAATGAAGTATTTGAAAATAAAAAAGTAGAAATAAGAGAAGTAGAAGCATTTGGAACAGTAGTAGGCATTAGGGTAAAAGAAGCAACAGAGGAACAAATTAATCTTTTATTAGAGAAAACAAACCAGAAATATGGAACGGAAAATACTACAGATACTATTAGAATAAAGGATGTTCCTAGATTGCGAATCAGAGAAATGCTAATTCCATATATCCTTCCTGTTACCATAACAGTATTAGCAACTATTATATATGCATGGATTGGTACAAAAAATTGGAAGACTATGTTACAATTGCTTCTAGAATACATCATAATAGGGGGAGTATATTTTTCTATCATAGCAATAACAAGGATACCAATTAATGAAATTACTATTGTTGTAGCATTTATGATATTAATTGTATATTCAGCTGTTTCAATCTACTGTATTGAAGATCGTAAAAAAGAAGTAAAAAAGAAAGAAAAAAAGAAAAAATAGTCACTTTTTATTAGAAAAACGAATATCTTATGATAAAGGATATTCGTTTTTTTGTTGGATAAGAAACTATATGAAAATTCAAAGTTTCACAACATAAAGTGAAAATATCCGGCTCATTAACTTATATTTAAACGAAAATGGTACTAAAAATGAAATTTGTGCAAAGAAAGGAATGAAAAAATGAGAAAACAGAGAAGAAGATTTTTATGTAGATGGAAAGAAGAACAAACAGAAAATAATTCAATAGCACAAATAAACTTAGAACAAGCACAGAAATTGTTAAAAAAGTGTGAAAATGTATTCTTGGTAGATGTAAGAAGCCCTCAAGAATATGCAGAAGGACATATAGATAGAGCTATTTTAATTCCAAATTATGAGATAAGAGAAAAAGCCAAAAAGATATTAAAAGATAAAGAGGCTACCATCATTTTGTATTGTTCTTCAGGAATCAGAAGTAAAAAAGCAGCCAGAGAGTTAGAAAGGTTGGAATATACCAATCTTTATGTTTTAACAGAAAATCTATAAAACAATAAAAAATATCAAATTGTGTCAATGGAGACGGAGATTTTGACAGTATTTCATATATTTTATAACGCTAAAAAATAACTTTATTTAAAATACTGTCAAAATCTCCGTCCCCATTGACAGTAATTATTCACGATTCATTAATGATACATGTAGGGTGTCGGCGCCAACGCCGACCCATGCTACAAAGAAATTTCTTAAATGTAGGGACGATTTTAATCGCCCGTTCTTCAAAGAATTTGCTAGAAATGTAGAAACTGGGTTTGATTAGCCAAGTAATTTTGAATAAGGTTATAAATGAAAATTAAATTATCGGTTTTGAAAATAGTCTTGACAAAGAAGAAATCTTAAAGTATTATCTTAAATAAGAAAAGAACAAGACAATGTAAAGTAATTTAAGAAAGTGTTAGGAAAAATTTTAATTGCCCGTTCTTCGGAGAAAATTACTAATATGGTAATAAAGGAGAAAATGAAAGTGAACAAAAGCGGAAAACGTTGGGAGAGTAACACACACACACACACACACACGATATAATTTAATAAAAAGAAAAAAGAATCGGAACTATCCATTTCGAGTATAATTATCATGCTCGAGATGGGTAGTCTTTTTGTGTAATTAATGAATAATGAAAAATGAATAGTGAAGAATGAATAATTTGTGGTATTGTTCAACATTTCGGGTCGGTCAAGATCGACCCCTACAAAAAATTATTCATCATTCATTATTAATTATTCACTATTCATTAAATAGATATGTAGGGCGTCGGCGCCCACGTCGACCCATGCTAAGAAGAAATTTCTTAAAATGTAGAGGCGATTTTAATCGCCCGCACTTCGAAGGATTTGCTAAGATGTAGGGGCTCGTCTTGACGAGCCCGAGAAAAGGGAAAATATAAAATAAACGGAGGAAAAGAAAAATGGAGAAAAAACAAGAAAGAAGAAAAGAAAAAGGAATCACCCTAGTGGCACTAGTGGTAACAATCATCGTTTTGCTAATATTAGCTGGAATTTCAATCAGTATGCTAGCAGGGAATAATGGAATATTAACAAAAACACAGCAAGCAAAGGAAAAAAATGAAAAAGCATCTGATAGAGATTTAATAGCTATGACAGTGTTAGAAGCACAAATAGGAGAGAATGGATATCAGGAATTAAATTCAAATATTTTACAGGAAGCAATAGATAATCAATTTAATGGAAGAAATATCGTTACTTCAGATAATGGAGATGGAACATTTACGGTAAGTTGTTTAGATACATTAAAAGATTATAAAATTACATCTAATGGAATAGATGATGGAATAGATTGGAATGAAGCAATCTCAAATGCAGTAGCACCAGAAAGTCAAGATGAAGAAAGAAATGTAGGAGTAATAGGAATTGGAACAGATGGAATTCCAGTTGATATGGATTTATGGGAATATACAGTACTTAGCGATAATACAATTGGTTTAAATGATGAAAATTCACTTAATGATGTAAATAAAAGTAGTGGCTATGTAGGTAGTTTTGAAAATGGAAATATTATAGGTACTATACCACAATATATAAGTATAGATAATGGAAAAACATATTTGCCAGTAACTACTATATTTGCAACCTTTTGCGAAGAATCTGAATTAACTACAATGCCTAAATTGCCTATTACTGTGAAAGACATAACAAATTGTTTTATAAGGTGTTCAAATCTAACGAACATTTCTAGCATACCTACATCCGTTGAAAAGAGTGTTAGCACTTTTAAGGGATGTACTTCTTTAACACAAGCTCCAGAAATTCCAGTTAGCACTAAGAATATAGCTGGAATGTTTGAAGGATGCACAAATATTACTAAAGGACCTTCTATAATTCCCAATAATGTAGAAATAATGTACCAAGCATTCTTGGAGTGTAAAAAACTACAGGGTGAAATTATAATAGAAGCAAATTTAAGTGGAAAAATGATAATAGAACCATATCAAACTGACTTCTACCATTCGTTTTATGATGCTTCATTAAGTTCGAACAATGTTTCTTTAAAAGTATATTTAAAAGATGATTTATATGAATTATTTACTAATAACATGCCTTATATTATTAATACTACTTCTGGAAACTCGAATATAGAATTTATACAAATTTAGGAAAAAGATGTATGTGTTTATAAAATACATACATCTTTTTCATGAAAATAATCTTTCGGATATGCCGGTAGTAGCATAGGCTTTAGCTATGTACTAGATAAAACTCCCTTCATAGTATGTCAATGGGGACGGAGATTTTGACAGTATTTCAAATAAAGTTATTTTTTAAAGTTATAAAATATATGAAATACTGTCAAAATCTCCGTCCCCATTGACACATCTACCTTAGGTATAATTAAATGATACGAGATGGATTTTTTATATTTAACTATTTTTCCCAAAACTATTGTAAAATCGAAAAAATCGTGTTAGAATATTTACATTCAATATAAAAATGCGTTAGAATAAGGACAACACATTTTTTGAAAACCTCTTTAGAGAGCCAAATAGAAGCTGAAATTTTGGTAGAGAAAACAAAAAATGTTATCACCTTGTGAGGCAGTTTTTCTGAAAAATAAGTAAGAAAAAACATGTAATCTATGTTATAGGATTTAAAAGAGAAAAATAATATTTATTTTTAAATTAGGTGGTACCGCGGAAACTTTTCGTCCTATGAAAGGATGGAAAGTTTTTTTCATTTTATAGGAAATTCTATTTCCTATAATAAAACACACATTCTAACAATTATATAAAATATAAAGGAGGAATTTCAGTGGAAACAGAAAAAAAAGATTATAGTAAAACACTAAATTTACCAAAGACAGACTTCCCAATGAGGGCAAGTCTTCCGGAGAATGAACCTAAAATTCTAAAAAATGTATTTGGAAAAAAACTTTATGAAAAAATGCTAGAAAAAAATAAAGGAAATGAGCCTTTTGTATTGCATGATGGACCACCATATGCAAATGGAGAAATTCACATTGGTCATGCTTTAAATAAAATTTTAAAAGATACTGTGGTAAGATATAAAAATTTAAGAGGCTATGATACTCCATATATTCCTGGATATGATACCCATGGATTACCAACTGAAAAAAGAGCAATTAGTGTTTTAGGGCTAAATAGAGATGAAATTGGTGTTACCAAGTTTAGAGATACTTGTAGAGATTTTGCCTTAGGATTTGTAGAAAAGCAAACAGAAGGATTTAAGAGACTAGGAGTATTGGGAGATTGGGAACATCCTTATATTACTTTACAACCAGAGTTTGAATCAAGACAAATTGGAATATTTGGGGAAATGTTTCAAAAAGGTTATATCTATAAAGGATTAAAACCTGTATATTGGTGTACAGATTGTGAAACTGCATTAGCAGAAGCAGAAATTGAATATGCAGATAGTAAAACAACTTCTATTTTTGTTAAATTTAAAGTAAAAGATGCTAAAGGAAAATTTGATGAAAAAGATACCTATTTTGTGATTTGGACAACAACACCATGGACATTACCTGGAAACGTAGGTATTACGATTGGTGGAGAATATGAATATAGCATTGTAGATACAGGAAAAGAAAAATATATTGTGGCAACGGAATTAGTAGATGCAGTTATGAAACAAGCAGGAATTACAGAATATAAAACTGTACAAAAATGTTTGGGAGAAGACTTAGAAGGTGTAATTTGTAAACATCCATTTTTAGATAGAGAATCTAGAGTAGTATTAGGTAGTGATGATACCATTGTGGTCGAACTAGATACTGGTACTGGTGCTGTACATACAGCTCCTGGATATGGTAAAGAAGACTATTTGTGTGGATTAAAAAATGGATTAGAAACTGTAGTTTGTGTAGATGGGAAAGGATACCAAACAGAAGAGGCAGGACAATTTGCAGGATTATTCTATGAAGAATCAAATGAAGCGATTATAAAATGGCTAGAAGAAAATCATTATTTATTAAGCAAAGAAACAATCGTGCACTCATATCCACATTGCTGGAGATGTAAAAATCCAATTATCTTCAGAGCAACAAATCAATGGTTTGCTTCTGTAGATGGATTTAGAGAAAAAGCATTAGAAGAAATTAAAAAAGTAAAATGGATGCCAAGTTGGGGAGAAGAAAGAATTTCTAACATGGTAGCAGAAAGAAGTGATTGGTGCATTTCTAGACAAAGAACATGGGGAGTTCCAATTCCAATTTTCTATTGCGAAGAATGTGAAAAAGAATATATTACCAAAGAAAGTATTGAAAAGATACAAAAAATCTTTAGAGAAAAAGGTTCTAATAGCTGGTTTGATATGACAGTAGAAGAATTAATGCCTGAAAATGCCGTATGTAATTGTGGATGTCATAAATTTAGAAAAGAAACAGATATCATGGATGTTTGGTTTGATTCCGGCTCAAGTCACGCAGCAGTACTAGAAGAAAGAGGCTTACCTCCTGCTAATATGTACTTAGAAGGAAATGACCAATATAGAGGATGGTTCCAATCATCTTTGTTAACATCAGTAGCAACAAAGGGAGTAGCACCATATAAAGAGGTATTAACACATGGTTTTGTAATTGATGAACATGGAAAGAAAATGTCAAAATCATTAGGAAATGTTATTAGTCCACAAGAGATTATAAAACAATATGGAGCAGATATTCTAAGATTATGGGTATTGTCATCTGATTATAAGTCAGAAATTAGCTTATCAAAAGACATTTTAAAACAAATTTCAGAAGTTTACCGCAAAATAAGAAATACGGCAAGATATATTTTGGGAAATATTTCAGATTTCAATGTAGAAGAAAAAGTTCCTTACGAAGAATTAGAAGAAATAGATAAATGGGCATTGCTAAAGTTAAATCAATTAATTAAAGACACAACAAAGAGCTATGATAATTATGATTTCCACAATGTATATCATGATGTAAATGAATTTTGTGTAAATAGCATGAGCACATTTTACTTAGATATTATTAAAGATAGATTATATACATCAAAACCAAATGCTACGAAAAGAAGAGCAGCACAAACAGTAATGTATGAAATTTTAACAGTTTTAGTTAAAATCTTGGCTCCTATGACTGCTTTTACAGCAGAAGAGATTTGGGGATTTATGCCACATACTTCTTCTGAAAAAGTAGAGAGTGTTATGCTTACAAAATGGCCGGAAATAAACCCTAAGTATGATGACAAACAATTAGAAGAAAAATGGAATAAAATATTAGACTTAAAGGAGAAAGTAGCAAAAGAATTAGAATTAGCAAGAGCAGAAAAAGTAATTGGACATTCTTTAAATGCAAAAGTTACCTTATATGCAGATGGAGAAAACTATGAGTTTCTAAAAGAAAATGAAGAAATTTTAATGACATGCTTCATCGTATCAGGAATTGAAATTGTTAAAAATAGCAGAAAAACTGAAGAAGAGAATATAGGCATTAAAGTTGAAGTAGCAAAGGGAGAAAAATGCGAAAGATGCTGGATGTATTCAGAAACGGTAGGACAGGATAAAGAAAACCCAACTATATGTGCAAGATGTAGCAAAGAACTAAAAGAATAAAATTCATATGTATATTAATGAAAAATATGGAAATACTTCCTAATAAAGATAACTTTATTAGGAGGTTTTTTATGAGAAGAGAAAATAGAAGAATAGAAAGAAAAGATCATTTTAAAAATATCATGTATATATCTGGAGCGATTTTAGGAGTTTTAGTAATAGCATTTGTCATTACATTTTCTATTTATGCTAACAATGTAAAGAAAAATAATAGTACAAGTATGTTAAACACAAGAAATGTTTCAGAATTAGTACCAAACAGAGAAGAAAATGAAAACACACAAACAGCAAGTACAGAGATGGGTAAAACAGTTAATGAGATGGCAGAAATACAAAATACTACAAATGAGGAAAATCAAATAACAGAATCAGAAATTATAGAGACAGATACAAACACAAGTAGTGAGACTACAGAAGAAGTTGTAGAAGAAACAGAAAATGTGGAAGCCCCAATAGAAGAGGAAAAGAAGGAATTAGTATTTGAAAAACCAGTTGATGGAGAAATTTCAGTAGCATTTGCTAAAGATAGTTTAGTATATTCAGAAACATTACAAGAATGGATTACCCATAAAGGAATTGATATTAAAGCAGACAAAACAACAATTGTAAAAGCAGCTGAGGCAGGTACGGTACAATCAATTAAAAATGACCCAAGATATGGGCTTACCATAATTGTAGAACATGCAGATGGATACAAAACAGTTTATGCAAGTTTACTAACTTCTGAATTTGTTGTAGAAGGTGAAAATGTGGAAAAAGGACAAACACTCGGAACAGTGGGTACAAGTGCAATATTTGAATCATCTGATGGACCTCATCTACATTTTGAATTACTAAAAGATGATGAATATTTAGACCCTAGTATTTATTTAAAATAATGTAATTTACAGTATAGAAAGAATAAATATAAACACATTCTAAGCTAGGATGTGTTTATTATTTTAATGATAAAAAGTCAAAATTATCAAAACAGATGCATTGACAAAAATGACGTGAAATAATAAAATAAAAATACAAAAATTATTTATCATTGATTATTAATATTTCACTATTCATTAAAAAATCAAAAATGTTGTAAATTTGAATTAATGAATAATGAATAGTGAATAATGAATAATTAACATGTAGGGGCGATTTTAATCGCCCGAACTACAAAGGAATTGCTTAAAATGTAGGGGTTCGTCTTGACGAACCCAGCAAGAAACGGAGGAAAAAGAAAAAAGATGAGAAAACAACAAAGAAAAGAAGAAAAAGGAATTACATTAGTTGCATTAGTAGTAACCATAATCGTGCTAATTATATTAGCAGGTGTAACATTAAATATTGTACTAGACAATGATGGAATTATCAACAAAGCAAAACAAGCAGTAGATGACTATGAAAATGCGCAAAAAGAAGAACAAGAATTATTAGGGCAATTAGATGTGTATTTTGAATATGATGAACAAGCAGGTGTAAATAAACCAAAATTAGCAGAAGGAATGATACCAGTAAAATGGAATGGAACTGCTTGGGTAAAAGCAGATGAAAACAATACAAATTTTGATTGGTACCAATATGATACAACAAATAGAAAATGGGCAAATGTAGTAACAGTAAAAGAAACAGGAACTAAAACAAGAGAACAATATCGACAAGCAGGTTTAAATGAGATAATTGCGGAGGAAGATATTGTAGGAATGTTTGTGTGGATACCAAGATATAGTTATCAAATTACAAATGGATATCATACCAATGCAGATGGAACAGGAACAATAGACATTAAATTCCTAAAAGGGACAACAGATGACTACGAAGGAGGAACGGCAAATAGAAACAACAAAAGTAACGAAGATTTTGTAGTACATCCATGTTTTACAAATGGAGCAAGTACAGGATATAATAATGGAGAATATAATAGAGAATTAACCGGAATCTGGGTAGCAAAATTTGAAGCAAGTAGTAGCACAACAACAGAAGAGAATCCAAACTTAGGAAGTAATTATGGTGGAGGAAATAATATAGAAAATCAAGAAGTAACCATAAGACCCAATGTAACAAGTTGGAGATATATAGAAGTAAGTAATATTTATACCGTATGTAAAAAATTAACACAAGACGGAAATATGCATGGATTAGGAAATGCAGATTCTCATATGATGAAAAATAGTGAATGGGGAGCAGTAGCATACTTAACACAAAGTGAATATGGAAATCCACAAACTAGTAATCCGGAAAGTGGTGTATGGAATAATTGTTATTATGAAGGAAATATTGAAAAAACAGAAACCAATTATTATGGAGGTCATTCAACATATGAAGCTATAAAAACAGGAATGGTAGGAATAAAAGAAGGGGCAACTAATGGAAGAGATACAGCAATATCATGGGGAGCAAAGCAGACAGATAGAATAAATAATTTAGATGGAAGTATCACTATAATATATGGAGAAGTATATGCTATGACAGATGTAGAGGGTAGTCCTACAGGGATACCATTTACTAATACTTATTATAGTTATGAAACAGAAAATGGGCAAAAAGGAAGTACAACAGGAAACATTTATGGTATTTATGACATGTCAGCGGGAGCATGGGAATATACATCAGGATATTTAAGTGAGATGAAAGAAATAGGAACGGAGCTAACTATATCTCAAAAACATGTAAGTAATTTTAATGAAAATGTACCAGATTGGGAAAAAACAAAGTATGCTGGAATAAGAGATGACGCCGATTATGAAGGAGTAAATGGCAGAATATTAAATTATAGAGATAATAATGATAAATATGGAGATGCTATATGGGAAACAGCATCTAATGATGCAGGAAGTAAAAATAATTTTTCATGGAATAACGATTCTGGAGGATTTCCTCATTTAGAATATCAGTTTTTCCTTCGAGGAGGAAGTGGTATTGAAGGTGCTGCTGCCGGTGTTTTTGCGTTTTCTAGAGCGAATGGAGATGCTTATACAAACAGCTCCTTCCGTCCGGTGGTTGTTCTATAAATACAAAGAATAATCTGCATAAATAATTTTTCACATTCTGGGTCGGTCAAGACCGACCCCTACGGCGACCCGCACTACAAAGAAATTACCCAAAAAAATTATTCATTATTCATTATTAATTATTCACTATTCATTAAAAAATCAAAAATGTTGTAAATTTGGACTAATGAATAATGAAGAATGAATAGTGAATAATTAGCATGTAGGGGCGATTTTAATCGCCCGAGCTACAAAGAAATTACTTAAAGCCACACCTATTGTTTAATGTGTTGCTATAATTAAAAGAAAGAACCCTCAGTCGCATAAATGCGACAGCTCCCTTAATAAGGGAGCCAAGAGAAGATTTAATAAATAATGAAAAGTGAAAAATGAATAATACATAATCAGAAGTGTCCTAAATAGGGACTACAGATATGTTTTTAATTTTTCGATATTGTTTTGTTGTAATTCTACGAAATCTGTTACGATTTGTCTAATTTCCTTATCTGCGTTTGGATTTTGATTTAATTCTTTTACTCCTTTTATAATTCCCATAGTATTTCCTTCAATTAACATTTCTGAAATATGAGAATTACTCTTATCTGCAATCGTATTAAATTGGATTTGAGTCCATCCCATTGCCTTTTGCATAGGTGAAGTATCATCTGCTTTATTTCCAAGTTGTTGATATTTTTTATTAACTCGATTTAAAATGTTTTCATACCTTTGGTATTGGTAATCTAAATCATCTTTAAAATTCTGATCTCCTACTTTGGAAGTAATGACAGAAAGAGATTCCATTCCCATAACTAATCCTTTATGAATTTCATTTAAAATTTCTAAATTAGAACTCATAATGATCCTCCTTTTTTAATATTTTGCACGGAAATCTTAAAAATATACTCTTGTGTTTTTAGTATAAAAAGTGTAGAATGAAAATGGAGGTTTCATTATGGGAGAAGTAAAATGGACAAAGGAACAAAAACAGGCAATTGAGTCAAAAGATGCTAATATATTAGTAGCAGCTGCTGCGGGAAGTGGGAAAACAGCAGTATTAGTAGAAAGAATTATTCATAAAATCATAGAAGAAAAAATGGATATAGATAAATTATTAGTAGTGACTTTTACTAATAGTGCTGCCGCAGAAATGAGAGAAAGAATTTTAAAAGAAATTTCCCAAAAATTAGAGGAACAGCCAGGAAATCAAAATTTACAAAAACAATTACTTTTGTTAAATAAGGCTAATATTTCTACGATTCATGCTTTTTGCTTGGAAGTGATAAAAAATCATTTCTATGAAATAGATTGTTCTCCCAATTTTAAAATAGGAGAAACAGCTGAAATAGAGTTGTTAAAAGCAGATGCCATGGAAGAACTATTTGAAGAGAAATATGAACAAAATGATACTGAATTTTCTACTTTACTAGATACATATACAAGCTATAAGGGTGATGAGCCATTAAAAGAAATTATCATGCAAATTTATGAATTTATGCAAAGTAGTCCATTTCCAGAAGAATGGTTAGAAGAAAAAATAGAAATGTTTCATATACAAGATATCAATCAAGATTTCTCGGAAAATGAGTATGGAAAAATTCTATTAGAAGAGAATAAAAAAGAGATAGAACTAGCAACTCATAAATTACAAAAAATATGGTTAGATTTAAAAGAAGAAGGAGACTTAAAAAAATATGAATTAACGATAATGGAAGATATTGAAACATTAGAAAATTTAAAAAAGCAATTACATAATTGGGATAGTGCCTATCAAGCAATTCAAAACATAGCATTTCCTAAATGGCCAATTGATAGAAAAATAGAGTCAGAAGTAAAAGAAAAGGCGAAACTAATGAGAACAACAACAAAAGATAAACTAATGAAAAAACTAGGAAAAGTTTTTATTTATACTTCTAAAGAGATAAATGAAGATATGCTTTACATGTATCAGATATTAAAATATCTTCAAAAAATGATTTTAGATTTTAAAAAGAAATATCAAGAAAAGAAAAAAGAAAAGAACATAATGGATTTTAATGATATTGAACATAATGCTTTAAAAATTTTAGTTCGAAAAGACGAAAACGGAGTAAAACAAATTAGTGAAGTGGCAAAGGAATATCAGGAAAAATTTGAGGAAATTGCCATTGATGAATATCAAGATAGTAATTTGGTACAAGAATATATTCTAAATGCAGTATCTAGAGGAAATAATATTTTTATGGTTGGAGATGTAAAGCAAAGTATTTATAAATTTAGACAAGCAAAACCGGAGTTATTTTTAGAAAAATATCAAACCTTTGAAAAAGAAAAAGCAAACGAAAAAGGATTAATGATTCAGCTATTTAATAACTTTAGGAGTAAAACCAATATCTTAGATATTACGAATTTAATTTTCCAAAATATTATGAGTAAAGAACTAGGAGAGATTGAGTATGATGAAAAGGAATACTTAAATTCTATAAGCCAAGAAGCGGAAGAAAATTTATTAAAATCTGAAATGCATATCATTGATTTACAAGAAACGGAGAAACAAGAAGAAGTAGTTGAAGATATGGTATTAGAAGCAAGATTTGCAGCACAAAAAATCAAAGAAATAGTAAAAAGTGGAATTGAAATTTCAGATAAAAAAGAAGGAAAAAGAAAGATTACCTATAAAGATATTATAGTTTTGCTAAGAGCCACAACAGTAGTAGCTCCCATTTATGAAAAGGAAATGATTGATTTAGGAATTCCTACTTTTTCTGACACATCAGCAGAGTATTTAGATAGTATTGAAGTTCAAACAATTATGTCAGTTCTAAAAATAATGGATAATCCCTATAATGATATTGCACTAGTTACTGTATTAAGATCATATATAGGAGGATTCACAGATGAAGACTTAGTTAGCATACGACTTATAGATAGAAAATCTAGCTATTATGAAACTCTAAAAAAATATAGTGATTTAGAAGAAAATACAGAGCTAAAGGATAAGGTACAAGAGTTTCTGCAAAAGATAGAAAATTGGAGAAACGATTCTGAATATATGCCGCTAGAAGAACTACTCTGGAAAATCTACTTAGATACAGGATATTATCATTATGTAAGTTTAATGCCAAATGGAATTTTGAGACAAGCTAACTTAAAAATGCTTTTTCAAAGGGCTAGAGAATATGAAAAGGCATGTTTTAAAGGATTATTTCATTTTGTAAAATTTATTGATAAAATAAAAACAGGTAGTGGAGACTTAGGGGCAGCTAAATTAATTGGAGAAAATGCAAATGTTGTAAGAATTATGAGTATCCATAAAAGTAAGGGCTTGGAATTCCCAGTTGTTTTTTTATGTAATGTGGGAAAACAATTTAATATGATGGACTTAAATAAAAACTTATTATTACATCAAGAATTAGGAATTGGTGTAAAATATATAAATTACGGAAATAAAATAGAATATAATATTCCACAAAAAGAAGCAATACGTATCAAAACAAGAAAAGAGATTTTATCTGAAGAGATGAGAGTCCTTTATGTTGCTTTAACTAGAGCAAAGGAAAAACTGGTGGTAATAGGTGCTACTAAAAATGTAGAAGAAGAATTAGAAAAGAAAAGAGAACTCATAAATATTTATAAAGAAAATAATTCTAAATTAACTCCATTTTTGGTATCGCAATATGAATCTTATTTAGATTGGATTACCCTAGTATGGATAAATGAAGAAGAAAAGATGAAAAAACTATTAGAAATGCATGTATATCCAAGAGAAGAAGTAATAAAGAACTTTGAAAAACAAGAGAAAAATAGGCAAGAACATTTTATAGAAACGGCAGAAAAGATTACTATAGATGAGAAAATATGGAAACAATTACAATCTCAATTAAATTGGCAGTATCCGTATGAAAAAGCAACTAAAATGGCAGGCAAAACATCTGTTAGTAAATTAAAACAAGCAGAAACTCTTCCAGCAGCAAGAATACCAAAATTTTTACTAAAAGAAGATAAGATATCTTCAGCAGAAAAAGGAACACTAATGCATTTGTGTTTCCAAAAGTTAAATTTAAAAGAAGATTATACGAAAGAAGAAATAGAAGAATTAATTGAAAAATTGATAATTCAACAAATAATAACAGAAGAGCAAGCAAGAGTAATCGATAGAGATAAAATTTGGGAATTTACACAAAGTAGTTTAGCAAAGGAAGTAAGAGAAAGTATATCTTATGAAAAAGAAATGCCATTTTATCTTACTTTATCAGCAAAAGAGGCTTATGGAGAAGAGATAGATGAAGATATCTTGGTACAAGGAATTATCGACTTATATTATATCAATGCCAAGGGGAAATTAATTTTAGTGGATTATAAAACAGACTATGTAAAGCAAGAAACAGAATTAGTAGAGAAATACCAATATCAATTACAATTGTATCAAAAAGCACTAGAAAAAGCTTTGGGAAAAAAAGTTGCAAGAATATATATTTATAGTACTTACTTAGGAAAAGCCATATCCATTGATATAAAGTAAAATATAAAAATAAGAAGTGGTGTGATTAGAGATGGAAGATACTATAATTTATTTAATTAGGCATGCTGAAACTGTTGATGAGAATGGAATTAGAAATA
>CALXRW010000007.1 GCA_944390965.1 uncultured Clostridia bacterium | reverse complement strand
AAATGTAATACCTGTGGAAAAATAATAACAAAATCTATACCAGCATTAGGACATAAGTATAGTTCTACTTATAATGGTTATGATAATACATACCATTGGAAAAAATGTAGTAGATGTTCAGCAATAACAGGAAAAACAGCACATAGTAAATCATGGGTAACAACAGATGGAACAAACCATTGGCAAAAATGTAGTAGCTGTAGTTGGACAAGTAGTAAATCAGCCCATAGTTATACCTATACCACTACAAAAGCAGCAACCTGTACAGCAACAGGAACACAACAAGGAAAATGTAATACCTGTGGAAAAATAATAACAAAATCTATACCAGCATTAGGACATAAGTATAGTTCTACTTATAATGGTTATGATAATACATACCATTGGAAAAAATGTAGTAGATGCTCAGCAACAACAGGAAAAACAGCCCATAGTAAATCATGGACAAGCGATGCAACATACCATTGGCAAAAATGTAGTGGTTGTAGCTGGACAAGTACAAAGACAGCGCATAGTTATACTTATACCACAATAACACCAGCAACTTGTGAAGATGATGGAACCAAACAAGGGAAATGTACTTGTGGTAGAACAGTAACACAAACCATACCAGCATTAGGAGGAAATCATACAGGAGCAACGGTATCTAATGATGGTACTTGCACAAGATGTGGTGAAAAATATATAACTGATATTAGCTTTACAATTTCGGGAACACAAAGAGTTGCTTATGATGGTGTTTCGTATAATGGGGCAGCATGGGTAAAATCTTCTCAAACAAACTATGATATATTGTCAAACAGATATGTTATTAACTCATCGTCAGAAGAAACAATTCCATTAGGAGATAATGTTACATACACATCAAGCAATACTTCAGCTTTAACAATTAATTCTAGTGGATTAGTTACAACTCCAAAATCAGCATATGGGCTAACAACAATTACAGTAAAAGCAGGTAAATATTCTGCAACCCTTAAGGTAATGATTGTGAATGCAAATTTAAAATGGGGTACATGGAATCATTATGCATCAAGCAGTGCTTCAAGCACATCTGGAACTATCAAAGCAGACATGATGCTTTGCTTACAAAAAACAGGCAGAAATAGATGGAGAATTTGGGGATTGGTTGGTGGAAGCTATACAGGAAAACCAATGTGGCATTATGTAAAAGGACTTGACGAACATTGGATAAGAGATATTTAAAAAATTAATTAATAGTTTGACTCATGAAACTTAGAAAAAATTATAAAAATAGAAAAGTGTTGAAATTATATTCTAATTTCAACACTTTTACTTTTTATTCGAATAAGTTGCTTATTTATTTCCCATTTCTTCTAAATCTAATAATTCTTGCCATCTGGTGTCCACTTCTTTTTGGAATTCTTCAATCATCCATTCATTTCCTGGCTTGAACATGTGTTTAAATCTTTTTTGAGGTTTTAAAAATTCTTCAATAGGAAGCTTATTTTTTGGCTTATAATTAATTACATATTTTCCATCGATAATTTCATATAAAGGCCAATAACAAGTTTCCACAGCCAATTTATTAATTATCATTAAATCATCTGTAGGGTATCCCCAACCCCTAGGGCAAGGAGATAATACATTTAAGAAACAAGGTCCTTTTGTATAAATTGCTTTTTCAGCTTTTTCATATAAATCTTTAAAGTTCATATAAGCAATAGTTTGACCAACATATGGTAAATGATGACCAGCTAATACTTTTGTTAAATCTTTTCTTGGTTGCATTTTTCCTGGAATTTTTGTTCCAGCAGGGGAAGTTGTTGTATCTGCAAATTTTGGTGTGGCAGAAGAACGTTGAATACCTGTATTCATATATGCACCATTGTCATAACATACATAAACCATGTCATGACCTCTTTCCATAGCACCAGATAAACTTTGAAGACCAATATCGTAAGTTCCACCATCTCCACCAAAAGCAATAAACTTTGTTTCATGGTCTTGTGGTAATTTACCTTGCCTTTTTAAAGATACATAAGCAGCTTCTACTCCAGCAATATTTGCTGCCGCATTTTCAAAGGCGGTATGAATAAAAGAGTCTGTCCAAGAAGTATATGGATAAATAAAAGTAGAAACTTCCATACATCCAGTTGCACAAGATACAACTGCATGATCTTCTGGTTTTAATGCTCTTAAAATATGTCTAGCAACTGGAGGTGCTCCGCAACCAGCACACATTCTATGACCAGAAGTAAATCTAGATGGCTTTTCAGCCACAACTTGTTTTAAATTATATGCCATTATTTATTTCCTCCTCTCACACCTAAATAACGGTAAGGATTTCCGATTTCACCAGTTTTTACAATGGTTGCAAGATCATCAAAAACGGTTTCAATTTCTGTAGATTTTGTATCTCTACCACCAATACCATAAATATAATTTACAGTAGGAACATGAATATTAGAAGTAAACATACCAGAAACTACATCTTCATATAAAGCTCCACCAGCAGCATTTAAAGAAGCTGCCTTATCTAAAACGGCAATTGCTTTTACATGTTTTAAAGCTTCTGCCACTTCTTCTGCTGGGAATGGTCTAAAACAACGAATTTTTAAGCATCCAGCCTTGATTCCTTTTGCTCTTAACTCATCTACCACATATTTCGTTGTGCCAGCAGTAGAATTCATGCAAACAATAGCCATATCACAATCATCTAATTTATAACCTTCAAAAAATCCATATTTTCTACCTGTCATTTTTTCAAAATCTTTGGCTACATCTAAAATTACTTTTTTTGCATTTTTCATAGCTTCACTTTGTTGTACTTTATGTTCAAAAAGATAAGACTGTAAATCTAATGGACCTACAGCAATTGGTTCTTTTGCATTTAATAAATAATGTTCTGGATGGTAAGTACCAACAAATTCTTTTACTTTTTCATCTTCAATTAATTCAATATTTTCAATGGAATGAGATGTAATAAAACCATCTTGACATACCATTAATGGTAGTAAAACATTTTTGTTTTCTGCAATTCTATGTGCCATAATCATATTATCATAAGCTTCTTGATTGTTTTCAGAAAAAAGTTGTATCCAACCAGAATCTCTAGCACCCATAGCATCTGAGTGATCATTATGGATGTTTAATGGACCAGATACGGCACGATTTACTAAAGACATAACAATTGGCAATCTTAAACTAGATGCAATATATAACATTTCCCACATTAAAGACATTCCATTTGCAGAAGTAGCTGTCATAGCTCTTGAACCTGCAGCTTCTGCACCAATACAAGCACTCATCGCACTATGTTCACTTTCTACAGCAACAAATTCTGTATCTACTACACCATTACTTACGAAGCTAGAAAAATATTGTGGAATTTCTGTTGATGGTGTAATTGGAAAAGCTGCCACAACATCTGGATTAATTTGTTTCATGGCAGTAGCAACTGCTTCATTTCCGCTTAATCTTTCTCTAATTCCCATTTTCTTCCCTCCTATTCCATTTCAATGGCATGAAAAGGACATACTTTGGCACAAACGCCACATCCTTTACAATAATCATAATTAAAATCTTCTCTTTTTTGTTCTTTATTTACAGGAATAGCATCTTCTGGACAAACAGGAAAACATAAACCACATTGTGTACATTTTTCGCTAAGATATTTTGGCTTCATAGAACGCCAAGAGCCTGTTTTAAATTCCTTTGCATTACCTGCCTCATAAATATCTCCACCTGGTGTCATTTCTTCCCAGGGAGTATTTGCGTCTATTTTATTTTGCATATTGAAATCTCCTTTCAAAAATTAAACTTTTTTAACCTCTTTTAAAGACATTTCTAAAGCTTTCATATTTCCTTCAATTACTTCTGGTTTTTTTGCAAATTTATGCTGAAAAGAACCAACCATATCTTTTAAAAATTCTTCTTCTGTCATAATTTTACTTACCTTTACAATTGCTGCTAACATAGGAGTATTAGGAAAATATTTTCCTAAAGTTTCTAAAGAAATTTTTCTTGCATCAATTGTGTAGATATCTCCTTTGTAATTTTTTAATTGATTTCTAATGGTATCTGCATCTTTGGTTGTATTAATTACAATCGCACCAGATTCTTTTAAACCAGCCGTAACATCTACAGCATCTAAAAGAGTATCATCTACCACTACAACATAATCAGGTTCATAAATATTACTATGAATGGTAATAGGTTTATTACTAATACGATTGTATGCAGTAATAGGAGCACCCATTCTTTCTGGACCATATTCAGGGAAACCTTGAATATATTTTCCAGTGTTAAAAGCGGCATCTGCTAGTAAAAGGGAAGCTGTTTTTGCACCTTGACCACCTCTACCATGCCATCTAATTTCAATCAAATCCTCCATGAAAAAAGTAACCTCCTTTTTAAAATTTACAAGTATAAGTATATATTTTTGAAACAAAGATGTCAATCATTATCAAGAAAAATGTGGCAGATTACTCACTATTTAGTAAAAAATTGAAACAATGTAGGGGCGATTTTAATCACCCGCCATACGAAGAAATTACCAAAAAAGAAAAAACAAAAATAGAATATCGAAACCTTGATATTCCGTGACTTAAAGGAATTGCAAAAAAAATGTAGGGGCGATTTTAATCGCCCGCCATACGAGGAAATTACCAAAAAAGAGAAAACAAAAATAGAATATCGAAACCCTGATATTCCGTGACTTAAAGGAATTGCAAAAAAATGTAGGGGCGATTTTAATCGCCCGCTATAAAAAAATGTTGTAAAAAAATATTAATGGGAGTAAAATAGATAAGGGGCAGAAAGGAACAAAATATGAAAAAAAATTTGCCCACAAGAAAAAAGATAAGATTGAACGATTATGATTATTCAAAAGAAAATATGTATTTTATTACAATATGTGTAAAAGATGGACTAGAAATATTCGGAAAAATATTAGAAAATAATATAAAACTAACCCAAAAAGGAATTATTGTAAAGCAAAACATATATGGAATAGAAAAAATATATAAAAATGTATTAGTAGACGAATATATAATAATGCCTAACCATGTCCATATGTTGATTTCAATACAATATAAAAGTAATGCAACAATTTCAAAAATTATCAAACATTTTAAAGCAAATATTAGTAGAGAAATAGGTTGCTTAATTTGGCAAAAATCATTTTATGAACATATTATAAGAAACGAAAAAGAATATATAGAAATAAAAGAATATATAAGAAACAATATAGCAAAATGGGAAAACGATAAATATTTTAATCGGGCGATTAAAATCGCCCCTACACTGACTCTGCAAATTTTAATTTTTTTCTGAAATATTATATTAGTATTTAATAATTATTTTGGTATAATACGAAAAAATGATTTGAAAGGATAAAAATGAAAATAATAGAAATAGCAAAAAAAATAGAAAAAAATGGTGGCAGATTATATTTAGTAGGTGGAGCAGTAAGAGACCATTTACTAGGTATGAAAAATCATGATGAAGATTACTGTGTAGTGGGAATAGAAGAAAAAGAATTTCAAGAATTATTTCCACAAGCCATAAAAAGAGGAAAAAGTTTTGGAGTATATGATTTAGAAGGAAAAGAATTTGCACTTGCAAGAAAAGAAATAAAAACGGGAGAAGGACATCAAGCATTTAAAATAGAAACAGCAAGAAATATTACCATAGAAGAAGATTTAAAAAGAAGAGATATTACGATAAATGCTATTGCAAGAGATGTTTTAACAGAAGAGTATAAAGACCCATTCGGTGGCAGAGAAGATATTCAAAAAAGGATAATAAGAGCTATTTCAAAGGCATTTCAAGAAGACCCTTTAAGAGTTTATAGAGTAGCACGTTTTGCTGCCACTTTACAATTTGAGGTTGAAGCACAAACACTAAAAATGATGAAGCAAATCGAATCAGAATTAAAAACAATATCAAAAGAACGTATTTATGAAGAGCTAAAAAAAGCACTAAATGGAATAAGCCCTTCACTATTTTTTGAAACCTTAAAACAAGCTAGAGTATTACATACTCATTTCCCAGAAATCGAAAAATTAATAGGAGCAGAACAACCTAAACAATACCATCCTGAAGGGGATGCTTTTATTCATTCTATGGAAGTATTGGAGAGAGTAGCTAATCTAACAGAAAAAGAAGAGATTCGTTTTGCAGCACTAGTGCATGATTTAGGAAAAGGAGAAACGCCAAAAGATGAATATCCTCATCATTATGGACATGATAAAAAAGGGATTATTCCTATAAAAAACATGTGCAAACGTTTAGGATTGCCTAATAAATGGGAAAAATGTGGAATAACCGCAGCAAAAGAGCATATGATAGGAGGAATTTTTCATCAAATGAGAGCAAGTAAACAAGTGGACTTTATAGAAAGAGTAGCCAAAAGCCCTTTGGGATTAGAACGGAATGAAAATCATCGTAGAAGCAGATGGAAAAGGAACAGTAGATTTTGATGCAATAGGAAAAGAATGCCTTTGTAGTATAAATGGAAAATATATTATGCAAAAATATGGTTTACTTGATGGCATAAAAATAAAAGAAAAATTAAGAGAAGAAAGAATTACATTCTTAAAAAAAATGACAAAGACTATGGACGAAATTAGTGAATAATGAAAAATAAATAGTAAATAATTTATTGGGGGAGTTCAAAAATCATTCATGATTCATTATTAATTATTCACCATTCATTAAAGAGATATGTAGGGCGTCGCCGCCCACGGCGACCCATTCTGCGAAGAAATCACCCTAAAAAATTATTCATCATTCATTATTAATTATTCACTATTCATTAAAGAAAATAGGTGGTGTTATAAATTTAATTAATGAATAATGAAAAATGAATAGTGAATAATGAATAATTAGATGGCCCTGACCATCCCAATATTTTCAAAAGAAATCTATTGCATTAAAGTATGGAATTCGATATAATAAAAATAGGTAGAAAGAGATTAAAATATAACGTAAAGTAATTTATGAAAATTGTAGGGGCGATTTTAATCGCCCGCTCTTCGAAGAAATTACGAAAATTAAAATATAAGAGGTGTCACAGATGAAAAAAGAAAAAGGAGCAATTACATTATTTGTGTTACTTGCCATGATGTTTTTTGTAATGGCATTAGTTAGTTTGTTTTTGGTAGCTTCTAGTAGAGCAAAACTAGAAAAACAAATTACAGGGCAAATTCAAGACTCTTACCAAGAAGATGCCAATACTGTTTATAATAGCTACTTTGGGGGTGAAGTAGTTCCTATTTATACAGCAGAACAATTGTTAAAAATAGGGTCAGGAGAAAAAATTAGAATTAATGAAGAAAATGGGAAAATATATACTTTTTCAAAAGACGCCACTTATGTATTAAAAAACAACTTAGAATTTTCTGAACAAGAAATGGGATTAACAGAAAGCTGGTATCCAATTGGAGAACAAATTGCAGCAGGAAATATAAAAGGAAGATTTGAAGGAAATTATTTAGAAATTAAAGTGACTGATTTAAATGGAGAAATATATGTTTATAATAGAGAAAATGGATATAAAAAAATATTGGCACCATTACCAGAAGATTATGTAACATCAAGAATACCAGGAGAAAATACCATACAAGATGGTCTTGTTATATACGAAATGCCAGAGGGTGGAGAAATAAATTGGGATAACCAAACGATTACAATAGATGGAAATACAACTAATTTACAAGAAACAACCAATCAATATGTATGGATACCAGTAGATGATATCAATAGTATGATAATGTGCAAAAGCAATGCAGAAGGTAGCATATGCAATATGGTGTTAGAGGGAAATACATTAAAATGTACAACACATCCAGAAACAGCAACAGATTTAGCAGGAAGAATATATATTGGTACAAGAGTAGAAGAGGAAACAAACTTATTTTCCTATAAAATAGATTTTTCAAATAGAAATCAAACATATAATGAGAATAGTGGTAAAAGAGAACCAGCCATTTTAACAGGAACTGGTACAGAATATGATGGAGATAGTAGTAACTTAGAAACAGCAGGTATGGTAGCAGGAAGTTCATCAGAGAAATTTCTTTTACAATTACAAAATGATTTTAAAGCGATGGCAACGAGTGTGGCAAAAAATGGAGGATTTTATATTAGTCGATATGAAATAGGAGTAAATGGAGAAAGCAAAAAAGGACAGAAAGTATTAACAGAGGCAACTAGTGGTTCAAATGTATATTTGGCAGTCAATAATTGGTATGGACTATATAATGCATGTAGAAATACGGAGAGTAAAAAACAGATGATATGGGGATGTCAGTATGATCAAGTTATAAAATTTTTGGGGGAAGAAGGTCAAATGGGACATAGTGATAGGAACATAACAGGTGTTAGAGCTCTTTCTGGACAAAATGAATTAGACAAAATGAAAAACATATATGATTTAGAAGGAAATTTGAGGGAGTGGACATTAGAAGCGGACTCTACTGACCAAAGAATTTATCGTGGAGGGAATGCGAGTGTTATTACATCTAATGGTAGACACTATCCAGCAAGCTATAGAAACCTTACAACAAATGAGCCAACAAGATCAGGACGGATATGGAGGAAGCAGGAACATACTATATTTCTAATTAAATTTTTCTATAATGGTAAATCCCAAAAATTCCAAATTAGCATTGACATTTGGCTAAAAACAGGTTAAAATATCTGTATTGTGAAATCATACAGATATTTTTTCATGTCGTAAAAATAGGAGGTACTTATGGGAGAAGTAATTGTTATTACATCTGGGAAAGGTGGAGTAGGAAAAACAACTACAACAGCAAACTTAGGTTCAGCCCTTGCTATACTAAACAAAAAAGTTGTATTAGTAGATACCGACATTGGATTAAGAAATCTTGATGTCGTTATGGGGCTAGAGAATAGAATCGTGTACGACATTGTAGACGTTGTGGAAGAAAAATGTAAATTAAGACAAGCATTAATTAAGGACAAGCGTTTTCCAGAACTTTTCTTATTACCAGCTGCCCAAACAAGAGATAAAAGTGCCGTAAATGAAGAACAAATGAAAGAATTAACTAAGAAACTAAAAGAAGAATTTGATTATATATTAATTGACTGCCCTGCTGGAATTGAACAAGGGTTTAAAAACGCAATTGCAGGAGCAGATAGAGCAATTGTCGTTACAACAGCTGAAATATCTGCTATCAGAGATGCAGATAGAATTATTGGATTACTAGAATCATCTGAAATAAAAAATCCAGAATTAGTTGTAAACAGGCTAAGACCACAGATGGTAAAAAAAGGAGAAATGATGGATGTAGATGACATTGTAGATTTACTTTCTATCGAGCTAATTGGAGTAATACCAGATGACGAATATATTATCACACAAACCAATAAAGGGGAACCAGTTGTACAAAATAGAAAAGCTCCTTCTGGGAAATCTTACATGGAAATTGCAAGAAGAATTTTAGGAGAAAATATAGAAGTAAGTGTACCTGGAAGAGAAAAAGGCTTTTTTGCAAAAATAAAAAGTATATTTAAAAGGAAATAAAAACTCATCATTGCTTAAAAAATCATAAAAAGTTAGGTCTCCTGACATAAAAATAGCAATGGCAAAATAAAACCATTGGAGGAAAAAATATGTTCGAAAAAGTAATCAGTTTCTTTAAGAAACTAGGAAAAACAGAAGAAAAAGAAGGAAAATCAAAAGATACAGCAAAAGAAAGGCTTCATCTAGTGTTAATGCAAGATAGAGCCAATGTATCTGCGGACTTCTTAGAATTAATGAAACAAGAAATAATAGATGTTATAAAAAAATATATTGAGATTGACGAGAGTGCAATTGATGTAAGACTTACCAACAAAACAAATGAAGATGGAACTAATGGAGCACCTGCACTCTATGCGAATATTCCTATAACGAATATTCGAAATGATGTAGCAGCACAAGCTAGCAAAGAAAAGGAAGAAATAGAAAAGAAAGAAGAAGAGAAACAAGAAGATAATAAAATGGAAGAAAAACAAGAAGAAAATGTGACAGAAAATAAAGATGACAAAGAAGAAAGAGAAGAGGAGAAAGAAGAAGTAAAAGAAGAGGAAGAAGAAAAACAAGAAGAGGATGCTACCTAAAGAAAATATAAAAAAATGGAGAGATAAATGAAAAAGAAAGTGCTAAAAAATATGGAATGGGGAATAGTAATTTGTAGTGTGATATTGCTAGCCATTGGTATGGTAGCACTTTTTTCAGCTTCACAAAGTACAGATTATGATTCTTTTATTAAACAAGGGCAGTGGATATTAGTTAGTATACCTGTTCTTATTATTGTTACCATGATTGACTACAATTTTATTGCGAAACTATCTCCATACTTTTATGGAATTTTTATAATATTGCTAATTGCTGTTTTATTCACAGAACCAATAAATGGTGCTACTAGCTGGTTTGACATAGGAGGTGCTTCTCTTCAACCAGGAGAGCTAAGTAAGGTATTTGTTATTCTATTTCTTTCTTATGTGATATGTAAATTACAAGAAAGAGGAAAAAAAGAAATTAATAAATTTTGGAAATTAGCAGTTTCACTGTTAATTGTGATGGTTCCTGTTCTTTTGATTGTGAAACAACCAGATTATGGAACAGCAATGGCTTTTATTATGGCAACAGTATTTATTTACTTTATAGCAGGAATTAGAACTAAATATATTGTAATTTGTTTATTATTATTAGCGATTATATTACCACTGGTATATATTTTTGTGTTACCAGAACATGCCAAGACTAGAATAGAGATTTTCCTAGATCCAGAAAAAGATGCAAGAGGAGCAGGATATAATGTAATTCAATCAAAATTAGCAATTGGGGCGGGACAATTATTTGGAATGGGATTATTAAAGGGTAACCAAACACAACTAGGATTTTTATACCCCAAAACAACAGACTTTATTTTTTCTGTGATTGGAGAAGAAATGGGATTTATTGTATCTAGCCTAGTTATTATCTTGTATGTGATTTTAGTAACGAAAGCTGTATATGTAGCAAAAACGGCAAAGGATGATTTAGGTTCCTATATTGCTATGGGAATTGCGGGAATTTTCTTTTTTCACATGATAGAAAATATCGGAATGACAATGGGATTGTTGCCAATTACAGGAATTCCGCTCCCTTTTGTTAGCTATGGTGGTAGTGCTATGGTAACTAATTTTATTTGTCTAGGTCTGCTTCTTAATATTAGTGGAAGAAGACAAAAAGCAATTTTTGCAGAATAAATGGGGAGTAAAAAGATGATACAAACAATCAAAATAGGAGATGTAGAATTAGAAAATAATGTATTTTTAGCACCAATGGCGGGAATTACAGACAAAGCTTTTCGAAAAATTGTAAAAGAATATGGAGCAGGACTTACTTATACAGAAATGGCAAGTGCAAAGGCATTATACTATCAAGATAAAAAAACAGAAAAGCTAATTAACACAGAGGCAGAAAAAAGACCAATTGCTGTTCAAATATTTGGAAGTGAACCTCAAATTATGGCAGAAGCGGCACACAAACTAGAACAAGAGGCAGATATTATAGATATTAATGCAGGTTGTCCAGCACCGAAGGTTGTAAAAAATGGAGATGGAAGTAAACTTTTATTAAATGTGGAACTTTTAGGAGAAATTGTAGAACAAGTAAAAAAAGCTACCACAAAACCAGTTACAGTAAAAATAAGGACAGGATGGGATGAAGAGCATATTATAGCAGTACAAGCAGCAAAAATAATTGAGCAGGCGGGAGCAAGTGCAATTACCGTACACGGAAGAACAAGGGAACAATTTTATTCAGGAAAGGCAGATTGGAATATCATAAAAGAAGTAAAACAAAATGTAAAAATACCTGTTGTTGGGAATGGAGATATTGAAAATTTAGAAGATGCAAAAAAAATGTTTGAAACAACAGGAGTGGATGCTATTATGATTGGAAGGGGAAGTCTTGGGAATCCATGGATTTTTAGAAGTATTCTCCAAGAAAAGGAGCAATCTGTATCTGGAAAGGAAAGGTGGGAAACTATTCAAAAACACATAGAACTAGCTATAGAAGACAAGGGAGAAAGAAACGCCATAAAAGAAATGAGAAAACACTTAGCATGGTACTTAAAAAATTTAAAGAATGCAGCCAAAATAAGAGATAAAATGAATCAACTTGAAACAAAAAAAGATGTAATAGATTGTCTATCAGAATACTTTGAAACAATCGGAATAGTATAATACTATCTGATTGTTTTTTTACTTTATAGGAAATAATATGAAACTTCAAAGTTTCGCAACATGAAGTGAAAATAAAATGTAAGAGTTTTTTATCCAACCCATGAACTTATATTTTTTCATAAAACTCTCAAGGTTCAAGGAGTAATCCGGCAGCAGCAGGCTGTTCGAGCTTTTATTTCAAAATATAAGTTCATGGGCTGGATATATATGAATTTTTATTTTCAAAAGAAATTGCATTTTCTATAAAGTAAAAAATATAGATGCACCGAAAAATCTTATACGCTTCTTGCTAGACCTTAAATTAATGTAACAAATATTAAAAAGTAAAGAAAAGGTCAAGCAAAGCTAGATTTGTCCTTAATTATGGAGGTTTGTGTGAAAAGAATATTAATTATTGGTATTTTTATGATAGCAATTATTGCTACTTTTATGTTTTTCTTAAAAAAAGATTATAAAACAGAAAATTTCGGAAATACTATTAATAGTTCATCGATACAAGAATATATTTTAAATATGAAATCTTATGAGGCTGAGGTAGAAATCATAATAAAAAGTAATAAAAATGAAAATAAATACCTAGCAAAACAAGAAGTAAATTTTGAAAAAGCAAAACAAGAAATTTTAGAGCCAGAACACATAAAAGGAGTTATAATTCAATATGAAAAGAATGAATTAAAAATTGAGAATACTAAATTAAACCTCTCAAAATTATACCAAAATTATCCCTATATCCAAAACAATACATTGTTTTTAAGCAGTTTTATAAAAGAATATAAAACAACCTCAAATCAAAAAGAAATGGAAAATGAAAAAGAGATTATTTTAGAAATAAAAAATCCAGGAAATAAATACCATAACTGTAAAAGACTATATATAGATAAAGCAACAAAAAAACCAACGAAATTAGAAGTACAAGATTCGACACAAAATACAATAGTTTACATATTATATAATGAGATAAAAATTCAATAGCAAAAATCTGCTTACTATTTTTCATCTCGATAAAATTTAAAATATATTAGAATATCAAACAAAAATGGAAACTTAGCAGGAGTGATAGATATGATAATAAGAAGAGGAGATATGTTTTATGCAGACTTAAGTCCGGTAGTTGGTTCAGAACAGGGGGGAATTAGACCAGTTTTAATTGTACAAAATGATACAGGGAATAAATATAGTCCAACAGTAATTGCAGCTGCTATTACTTCTCAAATGAATAAAAACAAATTACCTACACATATTGAAATTGGCTCAGACACATTTGGATTAAAAGCAGATTCTGTTGTATTAACAGAACAAATTAGAACTATAGATAAAAGTAGATTAAAAGAAAAAATTGGTCATATTGATGATAATCGAATTATGAATAAAATAAATAATGCTATCCGGAGTTAGTTTTGGTCTGGATGAATAAAAAGCTAAGAATTAAACTCTTAGCTTTTTTATTTCCTTAATTTCATTATATAAATCATCTATTCTTTTTTCTTGCCTTTCATAGGCAGTTTCCCAATCTTGTAAAATAGATTTATAATTTTCAGGAGTTTCTTGCCCAACGAGCATAAATTTAATTGTTTCTAAATAAGCTTCTTTATCTTTTTCTTTTTTTTGTTTTAACATTTTATTATGATAAACATCTACTTCTTTTAAACGTTTTATTTCTTTTTGAATATGTTCCATATAATCGTAAATACAGGCTATTTCAAATTCCGTATCATCTCTTACTACTTTTAGTAAAGCTTTTACAACAGTTTTGTTATTTTTTCCCACTTTAGCATTTTGAACAATGTCTCCAAGAGTAGAAACAGGATTTGTATTTTCTATAATAATTTTTAATGTGTCTGAAATTCCAATGTGGGATTTATATTGCCTTTTACTTACAATAGCATCGTATTCATCTGCTACACGAATGATTTGTCCAACAAGAGGAATTTCACTTCCTTTTAAACCGTTGAGGATATCCAGTTCCATTCAAAGCTTCATGGTGATATAGAGGTCCTGCTGCATAAGGTTGTAATTTTCTATCCTTCATGCACATTTCATATCCAATTGTTGTGTGTTTTTTCATAATTTCATATTCTTCGTCTGTTAATTTAGCAGGTTTTTGAAGAATAGATGACGGAATAAAGAGTTTTCCAATATCATGTAAATAAGCACACATCGTAGCATAAATCGTAAAAGATTTTTTTAGATGTAAATATTCACATAATCTGCAAGTAATATTAGCAACATGCTCTGAATGTTTTCTGGTAAAAACATCTAAAGTATCTAACATATTCAATTGATATCTCATAGTTTCATCTAAGTTATAGGACTTTAAAGAGGTTGGACTATAAAAATCAAATACTTCTTTCATTTGTAATCTCCTTTCAAATAGAAAGTCTAATTTCATTTTAGCATGCAATAAAAAAATGGTCAAGATAGTTGAAATAAAAAGTCATGACACTAGAAATGGTAAAATTAAATTACCGGTTTTGAAAAAGGTATTGACAAAGGGAGAAGAAATCATATAAGATAAAAAAGAACAAAGACGACATGTAAAGAAATAAGAATGAAAAAATGCATGTAGAAATGTTCAAAAGAAACAAAACGATTGAAACATAGTAAGTACCTTGACAAAAGAATAGGGTGTGAATAAAGAAAGAAGAAAAAGGGAAAACTATGTAAAATAGAGTTTTGTAAGAACCTACAGTCGCATAAATGCGACAGCTCCCTTATTTAAGGGAGCCAAGAATAGAGGAAAATTAAAAAATGCAGTAAAACTTGTCTCCCTTACCAAAGGGAGATGGTGCGAAGCACCGGAGGGAGTCTATACTAATTAATGAATAATGAAAAATGAATAGTGAATAATTAATGATACACGTAGGGTGTCGCCACCCACGGCGACCCGTCCTACGAAGAAATTACCCAAAAAAATGTAGGGGCGATTTTAATCGCCCGTGCTACAAAGGAATTGCTTAAAATGTAGGGGTTCGTCTTGACGAACCCAGAAAGAAACGGAGGAAAAAGAGAAGATGAAAAAACAAGAAAGAAGAAGAGAAGAAAAAGGAATCACCCTAGTCGCATTGGTAGTAACAATAATCGTGTTAATTATATTAGCAGGAGTAACATTAAATATTGTATTAGATAATGACGGTATTATCAATAAAACAAAAGAAGCAGTAGGAGATTATGAAAATAGCCAAAGAGAAGAGCAAGAGATGTTAGGAGAAATAGAAAATTATATGAATAACTTAGGGACTGGAGAAGAACGGAGACGTGCCTATTCCAAGTGGATATACAGCCTCACAAATAAGTAGTGAAGATTCAGAAGAAGAAGGATTAGTAATATATGAGATACCAGAAGGAGCAACAGTAAATTGGAAAGAAGATGAGGCAGACGGTACAAACCAAAGTACAATCACAATAGGAGGAAGCACAACAAATTTACAAGAAACAGTAAATCAATATGTATGGATACCAGTAAATGATATAGATGATATGGTGATGTGTAAAAATAATAGTGGAACAAGTGTATGTGATTTGTTATATAATGAAGAAGCAAATACATTAACATGCCAAACCCACCCATTGACAGCTACTGAGCTAGTAGGAAGATTGTATACTAGTTCACGAACAGGAAGTAATCCATATTCCTATATTATGGACTTTACGAAAAGAGACCAGACATATACTGCAGGTAGTGGTTACCATGAACCAAATACTGTAAGTTATGATGCTGATAATGGTTTAACAATTGACCAATTAAAAAGTGACTTTACTGCAATGGCAAAAAGTGTAGCAAAAAACGGAGGATTTTATATAAGTAGATATGAAGTAGGAGAAGGAGGAAGTAGTAAAAAAGGTCAGCCAGTATTAACAGCAGCAGCTACTGGAGGAGGTAGTGGAGCAACAGCATATTTGGGTGCAACTAAATGGTATGGTTTGTATAATACAATAAAAAACAGCGGTGCAAATAAACAAATGATATGGGGATGCCAGTATGATCAAGTAATAAAATTTATAGGTGAACCAGCACAAGTTGGACATAGTGATAGAAACTTAACAATAACACATGCATTATCAGGAAAGAATGAATTAGACTGCATGAATAATATCTACGACCTTGAAGGTAATCATTATGAATGGACAGCTGAAGCGTCTTCGACCGACGATCGAGCGACTCGAGGCAGTAGCTACAGCAGTGCGAACAATGGCAATTTCTACCCAGCAAGCTATCGTCGCCTTAGCTATCCGACCTCTAGCTACGACTACGCTTCGTCCCGTTCCACACTTTACTTGTAACGCTGAAACGCTGGTAGCGATGCAGTAGAAATTGGCTGGAAGTAGGGTTTATAAATTAAATAGAACAAAAGCATTTCGCGAACGAAGTACGCGAAAGGTTGTTTATGAGATAATAAAAATGTAGTTTTTTTCCAACATAAAAATGTAGGAAAACCTACATTTTTTCTTTTGCCTTAATAGGTAAGAATTGGTAAAATATAAGTACATCAATTAGTATATGTAACTGATGCTAATTGTCTCAACAGAAAGGAAAGGTGACATTATGAGACAAGATGTACTTAATGAAATTAATATATTCTTGAGAGGAGGTGAAAAAGAAACTATGAGTAAAGCAGCAATGGCGAGAATTATGGGATGCGATCCTAGAACTGTAAAGAGATATTTAGAAGGATATGAACCTAAAAAGAAAAGAAAAAATTTGAAAAAATCTAAATTAGATAAATTTAAAGAAACAATAATATCTAAATCAGAAATAGGATGTACGAGTATGGCAATATTTAAGTTTATCCAAAAAGATGGGTATACAGGTTCATATTCGCTAGTTGCAGATTTTGTTCAAAAACATAAAGAAGAACAAATAAAAAAGGCAACAATAAGATTTGAAACAGCCCCAGGACTTCAAGCACAAGTGGGCTGGAAGGAAAATTTAAAAATGATTTCAAAACATGGAGAACTTTTTGAAGTAAATATTTTTCTAATGATATTAGGATATATAAAAATGGCAAATGTATATCATTTTACACAAAAGGTATTTGGAATAGACTAAAAATTATGGGGAACCGTTAAAAAGCGAATTCGACCAACAATCGAGCGAATCGAGGCAGTAATTACAACAATGCGAACAATGGCAATTTCAACCCAGCAAGTAACCGCAACAACAACAATCCGACCAATAGCAACAACAACAATTCGTCCCGCACCACACTCTAATATCTATTCAGATAGCCTATTTTAAGGAATAGGTTCAGTAAAGTATTAGATAGTAAAGAAACGGTTTCCCTCGTAAGAAAATTACGTAAAAAAGAATCAGCAAAAGCAAATGTAAGTAGAAGAACGAACATATTTGCTTTTGCGAAAAGGATAAGGAAAATGAATTTATGTTTTATAAAAGGAAAAATAATAGAAGAAATTAATTTTAGTTTTTTATACAATATGAACAAGATAAGTGTAGCCAAAACAAAATTGAAATTAGAAAATGAAAGTGTAATTGTAATAAAAGGATATGATGAAATGGCAGATTGGATGGTGCAAAATATAAAAAAGAAAGATGAAGTAATATTGCAAGGAAAAATAAATACAAAAATGGAAGTAGAAGTAAAGTGGATGAAAAGATAAATAGTGATTATAAAACGATATTTAATGAGAAAAGTATCAACTAAATATTGGAAAAATTATGTGCATAATAAACCGGAAATTTATGATTGCAATTTATAAAAAGTCATGACACGAAGAAAATACTTGATTAATTGCTGTTTTTGTTATATGATATACAAGGTGGTTATCATGTATTTAAAAAGATTAGAATTACAAGGTTTTAAATCTTTTGCTGATAAAACAGTATTAGAATTTATGCCAGGTATTACAACAGTTATAGGACCAAATGGTTCTGGAAAGAGTAATATTGTAGATGGAATTAGATGGGTATTAGGAGAACAAAGTTTAAAATCATTAAGAGGTTCAAAATCTGATGATGTTATTTTTGCTGGAACACAAAATAGACATTCCTTAGGCTTTGCAGAAGCTTCTATTGTATTTGATAACCAAGATGGAAAATTACCAATTGAATATGCAGAAGTAATTGTAACAAGAAAATTATATCGTAATGGAGAAAGTGGATATTTTATTAATAAAACTCCTTGTAGACTAAAAGATGTATTAGAATTATTTATGGATACAGGAATTGGAAAAGATGGCTATTCCATTATTGGACAAGGAAAAATTGATGAAATTTTAAGTAATAAATCAGAAGATAGAAGACATATTTTTGAAGAAGCAGCTGGAATTGTGAAATATAGAACGAGAAAAGCGGAATCTGAAAAAAAATTAGAACAAACCAAACTAAACTTATTGCGAATTAATGATATTCTAGCAGAAATTGAAAATAAATTAGAGCCATTAAAACAGCAATCTGAAAAGGCGAAGAAATTTTTAAATTTAAGAGACGAATTAAAAGATATAGAAGTAGGTCTTTTTCTCTATCATATTGAAAATTATAAAACAAGATTAGAAGATATTCAAAAAACGATTGATATTATGGTAGAACAAAAAGAAGGAGAACAACAAAAAAATACAGAATTACAAATATTAAAAGATACATTAAAAGAAGAAATGGATACGATATTTAGTCAGATAGAGGAATTACAAAATATAGGACTAACAAGTACCAAAAAAAGAGAAGAATGTTATTCTGAAATTCAGATTACAAAAGAAAAAATTCAAAATAATCAAGCAAATAAAACAAGATTTGAAACAGAAATACAAGAAGCAACAGAAAGGCTGCAGATTCTTGAAGAAGAAAAACAACAGAAATTAGATAAGAAGACTAATTTATTTCGAAATAAAGAGAAGTTTCAGAAAGAGCTAGAAGAAAAAGAAAAAGAATTAGAAAACTATTCTCAAACCTTATCTACACACGAAAAGCAAATAGAAGAAAAGAAAAAACGTGTTGAACAAAATACAGATGTTAAATACGAAAAACTAAATCAAGTAAGCACACAGCAAGCTAGTATTGAGAATTTTGAAAAAAGAGAAAAAAATCTTAAAGAAGAAATAAGACTTACCATCTCAGAACTAGATGAAACTAGAATTCAAAAAGAAGAAAGTGTAAAAGCTTTTTATGATGTAAAGTTAAACAGAAGCCAGTTAATAGATAAACTAGAACAAATGAGAATACAGAAGGAAGATGGAATAAAAAAGAAAACAGAATATGAAAATGCTGTACAAAAACTTGCGTATCAAAACAGGATGGATGAAGCAAGATTAAAGTTTTTAGTGGAAACTGAAAAAGAAAAAGAAGGATATAGCAAAACTGTAAAATCACTATTACAATCTTGTGAAGGAAACCAAGAGCTAAAAAAAGGAATGTTAGGTGTTTTAGCAGACATTATGAAGGTAAAAAAAGAATATGAAACAGCAATAGAAATGGCATTAGGAAACAGTTTACAAAACATTGTAACACAAACAGAAGAAGATGCGAAAAAACTAGTAGAATATTTACGAAAACAAAATCTGGGAAGAGCTACATTTTTACCAGTTTCATCAATAAAAGGGAAGAAAATTGAAAGACTTATAAAAAACGACATACAAGGTGTAATTGGAATAGCTGCCGATTTAGTAAAAGTTGATAAAAAATTTGAGCAAATTATATTAAATTTATTGGGAAGAACTGTTATTGTTGATAATATGGACACAGGAGTCATCTTAGCAAGACAAAATAATTATAACTTTAAAATTGTGACTTTAAAAGGAGACGTTATTAATCCTTCTGGAGCAATTACAGGAGGTTCTGTTGCTAATAAAACAGTAAATATCTTAGGAAGAAAACAAGAAATAGAAGAATTAACAATCAAAGTAGAAGAGGCAAAGAAAAAAATTAATACCTTAACACAAGAAAAGGAAGAATTTGAAAACTCCATTCAAAATCTTTTAGAAGAAGTAGACGTATTTGAAAAAAAACTACAGGAATTTGAAATTAGCTATGCAACAGAAACACAGAAAATGGAAAGTATTGAGGCAAATATTGCCAAATTAGAAAACAAGGTAGAAAAACTAAAGCAAGAACAAGAAGAGAATATAAAAGAAAAACAAAAAGCAATAGAACAAAAACAAAGATTAGGAATTGAAATTGCAGGATTAGAGAAAGAAATTGAAAATGACAATCAGAAAATTCAGGAATTTGCAGAAAAAAATAAAGAAAATCAAAAATATATTGATGACCTAAATTTTGCAATTACAAATTTAAAAATATCAGTATCTTCTTTTGACGAAAGTGGAACATCTTTAGATGAAATGATATCACGTATTGAGCAAGATAAAGCATTACAGGAAAAGGGAATAGAAAATAAGAATAAGCAAATCCAAGAAATGGAAGCAGAAAATGAGAACTTACAATTAAAAATAAAAGAAATTGAGAAACAAATAGAAGAAATTAGGCAAAAAGTGGACACAAGTCAAGAAGAATTAGAACAATTAAAACAGAAAAGAATTGAAAAAAATGAAAGATTAGCACAGACAGAACAAGAAATTGCAAAAAAGCTCGAAGATATAGATGAATTAAAAAATCAAATTGGAAAATCTGAATTAAAGAAATCAAAAGTAGAAGTGGTATTAGAACAAATCATTAATAAAATGTGGGAAGAATATGAATTAACACCTAATTCTACCATGGAATTTAAAAAACCTGAAAATGTACAAGAAACCATAAAACAAGTAAATCAATTACGAAATACTATAAAAGAATTAGGAAGTGTAAATATAGATTCCATTGAAGAATACAAACTAACGAAAGAAAGATATGACTTCATGTGTGAACAAAGACTTGATTTAGAGGAATCCACAAATAAGCTTAAAAAAATGATTCAGGATATGACAAATACCATGAAAAATCAATTTGCGGAGCAATTTAAAAAGATTAATAAAAACTTTGGCAAAACTTTTACAGAATTATTTGGAGGAGGCAAAGCAGAACTTAAGCTAGCCGATGAAGAAGATATTTTAAATTGTGGAATCGAGATAGAAGTACAACCACCAGGGAAAAAACTACAAAATATGATGTTACTATCAGGTGGAGAAAAAGCATTTACAGCAATTGCAATACTGTTTGCAATATTGGAATTAAATCCAGCACCATTTTGTGTACTAGATGAGATTGAAGCAGCTTTAGATGATGTAAATGTTTATCGCTTTAGTGATTATTTAAAAAAATTTGCAAAAAATACACAGTTTTTAGTAATTACCCATAGAAAAGGAACAATGGAAGCGGCAGATACGGTTTATGGTATTACCATGGAGGAAAATGGAATTAGCAAATTGCTATCCATGAGATTGGAAGAGCAGAGAACAAGGAAAAGTTGAGAAAAAGACAAAAATATGATATAATAGAAGTAATTAAAAATTTTTAGGAGGGTCTTAACATGATGCGGTGGAGAATAAAGATGACTGGACTTTACCTGACAATTCTCATGATTGCTGTGGTGTTCCTAAATTTTACTGTAAGACCACAGGTGATGACATTGAATGGCTACATGTGTATGTGGATTATAACATTCATGTATTCTGCAGTTAACTATCTTGTAAATGGGTCTTACTGGATACCAGGGATAACATTAGTAGGGACATACATCATTTGCCTATGTGGAGAGCTAGAGGGAACCGTGACTTTCCTCACTATAATGGTTTCACTCCAATTCACAGTTATGATTGCTAGAATTTGGAGGAGTTACCTGAGGACCCAGAGAAGAAGGGAGTAATTCTCTTCTTTTTTTATTGCATAGGAAACGAATTTTATTAAGAACTGTAAAACGATAACATTCTGAAAAAAGCAATAAGAAGAAACAGTAGACCAGATAAAATTGTCCATATATTGGTAGGAAACCCACATATGGACTTTATTTTTTTCCCTAACATATTTCCAAAAGAAAGAAAAATTAACTGAAAGATAGAAACGAAAAGGGGAAAGAAAATAGGACTAACACCCAAAGTGGCAATTCCAATTCCTCCTGCAAAAGAATCTAGAGATAAAGCTGTTCCTAAAAAAAGAGCTTCTTTCCCATCTATAGTATTAGAATCATCAAAGTCAGAGGAAATGGGGTTTCGAATAATTTGTATGGTAATGCCAAGAGGTTTAATAAAAAATTGATGTATTTTAGAGGAATTCTTTTTTTGAATCTTAGAAGATTTTTTATGAGGAAATATCCCCTGGTAGATCATCATGAGTCCCAAAAAAATAAGTAAGAAAACTCCAAGAACATTAGCGAGAACTGGGGAGATAAAATGTATTAGTAAATTACCAGCCAATAAGGATAATATACAAAAGAAAAAAGAGATTCCAAACAGAATGCATTTAGAAGGAATGTTTATTCTTGTATTTTTTAATCCATATGTAATCCCAATACCAATAGAATCAATACTAAGAGTAATAGCAAATAAAATAGAATTGAAAAACATAAAGAACACCTCTGCTACATTTTATGTAAAACACATAAAAAAGTGAAAGAAATTGGAATAGTTTTTGGACAAGAGAATATAGTAGAAATATAACTTGTACAAAGGAGAGTGAAAGTATGTGGCATACAATGGAAAAAAATGAGGTATTACACAAACTAAAGACAAATCCTGAAACGGGATTAAATGAAAAGGAGGTAGAAAAAAGAAGAGAAATTTATGGGAAAAATAAAATCGAAGAGGGAAAAAAAGAAAGTATTTTAATAAAATTTTTGAAACAGTTTAATGATTTTATGATTATTATTTTATTATTAGCAGCAGTGATATCAGCGGGAGTGTCTTATGCACAAAATAGTAATGACTATGTAGATTCTATAATTATAGTGGCAATTGTTATTTTAAATAGTATTATGGGGGTGATACAAGAATATAAAGCAGAAAAATCAATAGAAGCACTCAAAAAAATGGCGGCACCAATTGCAAAAGTGAAAAGAAATGGGAAAATTATGACTATTCCTAGTGAAGATGTTGTACCAGGAGATATTTTACTATTAGAAGCAGGAAATTTTATTCCAGCAGATTGTAGATTACTAAATAGTTTTCAGTTAAAAGTGGAAGAGGCAAGCTTGACAGGAGAAACAATACCAGTTCAAAAAGAAGCACAAGCCACGTTAAAAAAAGATATACCTTTGGGGGATATGATAAATACAGCTTTTGCAACGACAACCGTTATTTCAGGACATGCAGAAGCAGTTTGTACGGAAATAGGAATGAATACAAAAGTAGGAAGTATTGCTAAGATTATGATTCAAGACTCATCTCCAGAAACTCCATTACAAAGAAAATTAGCAGAAGTAGGAAAAAAATTGGGATTAGCTGCTATCTTTATGTGTTTTGCTATTTTTGTAATAGGAATCTTTAAAAAAATTCCTGTCATTGAAATGTTTATGACATCTATTGGCTTAGCAGTAGCCGCAATTCCTGAAGGACTACCAGCAGTAGTAACAATTATGCTATCCATTGGAGTGACAAAAATGGCTAGAAAAAATGCTATTATTCGAAAATTACCTGCTGTAGAGACATTGGGAAGTAGTCAAATTATTTGTTCTGATAAAACAGGAACTCTAACACAAAATAAGATGAAAGTAGTAGAAATAGCTAATGTATCAGGAAATATAAGAGAATGGGAAGAAGAACAAAAGGAACAAGCAAAGGAAATACTAAGATTAGGTGTGATGTGCAATGATAGTCGTATGATATATGAGAAAGGAAAACCCATAATAGAGGGAGAACCAACAGAAAATGCTATTATGGATGCTGGAATAAAATTGGGAGAAAATAAAGAAACACTTTACGAAGAAATGAAAAGAGTCGGAGAGATACCTTTTGAATCAGAAAGAAAAATGATGACTACCATTCATAAAATAGGAGATCATTATCGAATTATTACCAAAGGAGCACCTGATATTTTACTAAAAAGATGTACAAAATATGAAGAAAAAGGATTATTGAAAGAATTAGGTGCCACAGAGAATGAAAAGATTCTTAAATTAAATACCAGCATGGCAGAAAGAGCTTTAAGAGTTTTAGCTGTTGCTTATAAAGATATAACAGCATTACCACAAACAATAGAGAGCAACAATATGGAAAAAGATTTAGTTTTCGTAGGTTTGATAGGCATGATAGATCCACCGAGAAAAGGAGTAAAAGAAGCAGTGTCAAATTGCCATGCGGCTGGAATCAAAACAGTTATGATTACTGGAGATCATATTTTAACTGCAAAGGCGATTGCCAAAGAATTAGGGATTATGAAAAATGGAGATTCTGCCATTACAGGGGCAGAATTAGAAAAGATGTCACAGGAAACTTTAGAAAGAGATATTATGAAATATGCTGTGTTTGCAAGGGTTTCACCCGAGCATAAAGTAAGAATTGTAAAAGCTTTTAGAAAGAATAAAAAAGTAGTAGCTATGACAGGGGATGGCGTTAATGATGCACCAGCTTTGAAAAATGCAGATATTGGAGTGGCAATGGGAATTGGAGGAACAGATGTAGCAAAAAATGCCTCAGATATGATATTAACAGATGATAATTTTGTAACCATTATTGAAGCCGTAAAAGAAGGAAGGCATATTTATAGTAATATTAAAAAAGCGATTCACTTTTTAATTGCTACTAATGTAGGTGAAATTATAACCATTTTTTTAGGATTAGTGTTAGGATTAGAAACGCCATTGCTTGCGATTCATTTATTATGGATTAATTTAGTAACTGATTCTTTCCCTGCAATTGCCCTAGGATTAGAACCAATGGAACCAGGAATTATGAAGCAAAAGCCAATCGATTCCAAAAAAGGCATTTTTGCAGATGGTATATGGGAAAAGATTTTTACAGAAGGTGCTATGATAGGAATACTTACCTTGGTTGCCTTTAGCCTAGGAAATTATTTATATGGATTAGAAGTAGGAAGAACGATGGCATTTTTATCATTAGGATTATTAGAATTAGTACATAGTTTTAATATTCGAAGCGAGGAATCTATTTTTAAGATTGGAATATTCCATAATCGTTATTTAGTGGGAGCTTTTTTACTTGGGGCTTTATTACAAATAGGAGTAGCTATCATTCCACAAATAGCAATGATATTTGATTGCGTTCCTTTGAATATCACGCAATGGATTTATACCATTTTAATATCTATTTCACCAATTGTTATTGTAGAAATACAAAAAAAGCTAAATGAAGTAAAATTTGGAAAAGTTGTATATGAAAATGAATAAAAATGAAGTAAATTAAAGAGAAAACGAGATAAATGAAGAAAAAGACTATATAATATAGATAGAAACTTACATAAATTATGAAAAAATGTCAGATTAAGGTATACATAAATTGAATTTGTTTAAAATATAGTATATAATATAAAAGACCTGCGTAAAAAAAGGAGTGTGTATTTTTATTTTAAACAATCAACTAAGACATTACGCAAGACAAACCTTGAAACTTATGAATATTGTAGGAATTGGTTTTTTTATTATTGTCGCAGTCATTTTTATAAAATATAAACCAGCCTATAAAGTAAGCTTTCAAGGCCAAGAAATAGGATATATTGAAAACAAAGAAGAAGTAGAACAGGTTATAGAACAGTTTGTAAATACAAGAGGAGAAAATATAGCATTTGTGGAACTAGAAGAGGTTCCAGAATTTGAGTTTGAGTTAATAAACAAAAACCAGGAAACACAAGAAGAAGAGCTTCTAACAGAAGTGAAAAATAGTTCAACAATTACTTATCGTACTTTTGCTATTACTTTAGATGGAGAGAGTGAATCTTTTGTAAGTACCATTGAAGAGGCTGATACTATTATACAAGAATTAAAAGCTGAATATGGGGAAGAACTTGATATAGGAGTACAAGAAGTTTTCACAGAAAATACGGCAGAAGCAGAAGCGGTAGAAATGGCAATTGCTAAAAGCAATATTGATACAGAAATACAATTAAAAGAGCATGGTGTAAATGGTATTTTATTATCAACACCAGTAACAGGAAGTATTTCATCCAGATTTGGTAGTAGATGTGGTAGTACCCATACAGGTTTAGATATTGCAACAAGTTCAGGAACACCAATTTATGCATGTAGTAAAGGAATAGTTACATTTGCAGGTACAAGTGGTGGCTATGGTAAAATTGTAAAAATTTCACACGGAAATGGTGTTGAAACATGGTATGCACATTGTAGCAAATTGTTTGTAACAGAAGGTCAAGAAGTAGAAAGTGGAGAGCATATTGCAGCAGTCGGTTCAACAGGAAATTCTACAGGACCACATTTACACTTAGAAATAAGAGTAGATGGGCAAATTCAAAACCCACAAAATTATCTATATAAATAACAGATACCCTAGAAAAAATACTAGGGTATTTTTTCTGTTGCCTATAAAAATTAACATAAAATTAATTGCCAAAATCTTTGACTTTTGGTAATTTTTGTAGTATAATAAATATGGCGGTAAAAAATAAATTATAACAAAGAGGAGTGGTTTTTATATGTTTAATATTGGCGACGAAGTAGTTCATCCAATGCACGGAGCAGGTACAATTGAGGCGATTGAGGAAAAAGATGTGTTAGGTAAAAAACAATCCTATTACATATTAAGAATGCCTGGAGAAGTAAAGGTTATGGTACCTACATCAACGGCAGAAAGTATTGGTGTAAGAAATGTTATAAACAAAGAAAAGGCTGACAAAGTATTTCAAGTATTAGAAAATAATTGTACAGATATGTCATCTAATTGGAATAAAAGATATAGAGACAATATGGAGAAAATGAAAAGTGGAGACATATATGAAATCGCAGACATTGTTAGAAATTTAAGTTTTAAACAAAAAGAAAAAGGATTATCTACTGCAGAAAAGAAAATGTTATTAAATGCAAGACAAATTTTAGTAAGTGAATTAGCATTAGCAGAAGATTCTTCAGTAGAAAATATAGAAGAACAAGTAGATACTAGAATTAATGATTCTTTCTTAGCTTATAAAGTAGAGGCAAAACCAGAAGAAAATATTGTAAAGAAATTTATTCCATTCGATTCTTAAAATATAAGAGAGCTATCCAGTACAAGATAAAAATGTAAAGAATAGAGAGTTACATTTTAGAGAAGCAAAAGGGTAGCTCTTTCTTTTTGAAAGGAATAAAAATTATGTAAACGCAGAAGGATTTGAGAGGAAATCGTCGAATAATATAAATATTCGATTAAAATGTTTTAAATTTGTCATGAAAGGATTAAAAATGGTACGATATAGTGAAGAATTAATTGACGAAATTAGAAGTAGCAATGATATCGTAGATGTTATATCACAATATGTAACATTAAAAAGAAGTGGTAGGAGCTTTTTTGGATTATGTCCATTTCACAAAGAAAAGTCACCTTCTTTTTCTGTTTCCCCAGATAAGCAATTATTTCATTGCTTTGGATGTGGAGCAGGAGGTAATGTAATCCATTTCATTAGTAAAATCGAAAATGTTAATTTTATAGAGAGCTTACAAATCTTAGCAGAAAGAGCAGGAATAACTTTACCAACTTTACAAAATAGTGAAGATGATAAAAAACAACAGTTAAGAAAAAAAGTATTTGAAATTAATGAAAAAGCAGCACTTTTTTATCATCAACACTTGTATCAACCTTCTGCAAAACCAGCACAAGAATATGTAAAAAAAAGAAAACTAACTAATAAAACTTTGAAAAATTTTTTGTTAGGATATTCAGGAAATTTTAATGAATTATATGTATTTTTAAAACAACAAGGATTCAAAGATGAAGAAATTCTTGCTTCCAGTTTGGTAAATAAAACAGAAGATGGGAAAATGATTGATCGATTTAGAAAAAGACTGATGTTCCCTATCTGTGATGTCAGAGGAAGAGTAATTGCATTTGGAGGAAGAGTATTAGATGACTCCAAACCAAAATATATCAATTCACCTGAAACTATTGTATATACAAAAGGAAGACACTTATATGGACTAAATGTTGCTAAAAATAATGACTTGAAAGAATTGATTATTGTAGAAGGATATATGGATGCAATATCATTACATCAGAGAGAAATACCAAATGCAGTGGCATCTTTAGGAACAGCACTAACAGAAGCTCAACGGAAGATTACTTAGAAAATATAGTGAAAAGGTTATTATTGGTTACGATTCAGACGGAGCAGGACAAGCTGCTACAATCAGGGGACTTGAAATATTAAGCAATTTGGGATGTGATGTTAGAATTTTGCAATTAGAAGGAGCAAAAGACCCTGATGAATATGTGATTAAATATGGTAGTGGAAAATTCCAAAAAGCAGTTGGTGAAGCAATATCTTTAATTGAATATAAAACAAAATTAATAAAAAAAGATTTAAATTTAGAAAATGCAAATGATAAGATTAAATTTTTGAATGAGATTGCGAACTTATTATCTAAAATGGATAATAAAATTGAAATGGAAATTTATGTTGATAAAATAGCAAAAGAATATCAAATCTCAAAAGAAGCTATTTATGCACAAATTAATAAATTGAACTATGCAACCAAACAAGGCGGAAAACTATTGGAAAAAAAGATGCCTATTACACATATACAAGAAAAAAAGGGAGAAGAAATTTCAAAAGAACAATTGCGAACAGAGAATACCGTTATTTTTTTATTAGTGCAATACCAAGCATATCCGGAATTAAAAGACGTTATTTCACCAGGTGATTTTAAATTAGAAGAAAATAAAATAATATTACAAAAACTGTATGAGGAATTTGAAAAAGGAAATAGTAATATAAAGAATGTGTTAGAACTATTTCAAGAAGAAAAAGTGATTAATCATTTAACAGAAATTTTAATGACAGATTTTGGAATTACCGAAAAAGAAAAGAGTATTAAAGAAATAAAAATATTTTATCAAAGAGAAAAGAAATTAGAACAAAAAAATGTCATTTTGAGAAAACTAGAAAATGACAAATTAGACATAGAAGAAAGAAAACAACTAGAAAAGCAATTAAATGAAATTATTATAGAATTAGCCAAAAAGAGGATATAACCTTAGAAAAAAGATACTGTAAAGTAATTTATGAAAAAATGTAAGGACGATTTTAATCGCCCGTTCTTCGAAGAAATTACTTAAAACAGAAAAAAGAGGGGGAGTTTCTGATGGGAAAAAAAGAAGAAACAAATAAAAATGAAGAATTGAAAAAAGAAGAACTAAAAGAAGAACAAAAAGGCCTAGATGAAAAGAAAAAAGAAGAAAATGAAAAAGTATATAATATTGTAAAGAAAGCAAAAGAAAAGGGAGAAATTACTTATGGTGAATTAGCTTCTGAATTAGGAGATGACATTAACCCAGACCAAATTGATAAAGTATTTGATGCTTTTGAAGAGTTTGGAGTAGATGTTTTAAAAGACGATATGGAAGAACCAGATATAGAAGACCTAGAAGAAGTAGAAGACATTAAGTTAGAAGATATTAACACGATTAATTTAGAGGGCGTAAGCATTGATGACCCTGTAAGAATGTACTTACGTGAAATTGGTAAAATTCCATTATTAACATATGAAGAAGAATTGGAACTTGCAAAAGGAGTATTAGCAGGAGATGAGAATGCCAAACAGAAATTGGCAGAATCTAATTTAAGATTAGTAGTAAGTATTGCAAAAAAATATGTAGGAAGAGGAATGCTTCTTTTGGACTTAATTCAAGAAGGAAACATGGGATTAATTAAAGCAGTGGAAAAATTTGATTATACCAAAGGATATAAATTTAGTACTTATGCTACATGGTGGATTAGACAAGCAATTACAAGAGCAATTGCAGACCAAGCAAGAACCATTAGAATACCTGTTCATATGGTAGAAACCATTAATCGTTTGATTAGAACATCAAGACATTTGTTACAACAATTAGGAAGGGAACCAACCGTTGAAGAAATTGCACATGAAATGGAAATACCAGTAGAAAAAGTAGTAGAAATTCAAAAAATTGCCCAAGACCCAGTATCTTTAGAAACACCAATTGGAGAAGAAGATGATAGCCATTTAGGGGATTTTATACAAGATGATGATAGTCCAGCCCCACAAGATTCTGCTGCTTATACTTTATTAAGAGAACAATTGGAAGATGTTATGAATACATTAACACCAAGGGAAGCAAAAGTCTTAAAATTAAGATTTGGATTAGAAGATGGCAAAGCGAGAACATTAGAAGAAGTGGGTAGAGAATTTATGGTAACTCGTGAGAGAATTAGACAAATTGAGGCAAAAGCTTTAAGAAAACTAAGACATCCAAGCAGAAGTAAGAGATTAAGAGATTATATGAATTAAAAAACTTGCAAAAATTAACAAATTATGTTAATATATAAAGAGAGACAAAAAGAGAGGTGGGAAATATGGGACTTAGAGATACCTTAAAAGAACTTATAAATGGAATAAAAGAAGAACATGGAAATGATATGAATAAGAATGAGGTAGATAAAGAAGTTGCAGAGTTAGAAGCTGCTGAAAATCGTAAATGGAGAAAAGAATTAGAAGTTAGTGTTGGTGGAACTAGTGAAGGAAAGAAGTCTGCACTAAAAGAAAAAGTAAGACCGGATAATGTAAAAAGAAATAACTCACCTAAAGAAACAAAAAAAGGACAACCAAAAAGAATGAAGGGTAGAAATGAAGATAGAGAGATAGGAGACTAAAAGCTATAGTCTAGTTAGTAGAAACTAAAATTTGTAGAGTAATGGTAGGGGCGATTAAAATCGCCCGCTATTTTTAAAAAGGTTGTAAAAAACGTAAAAAGGAAAAAAATTAATATTTTTTCCTTTTTGGTTGACAAAACAAAAAAAAATGGGTATAATAATCAAGTACATGGCGACGTAGCTCAGTTGGCTAGAGCATGCGGTTCATACCCGCAGTGTCATGTGTTCGAATCACATCGTCGCTACCAAAAAGAACTGTAAAAATACAGTTCTTTTTTTCTTGAATAGGAAACTATATGAAACTTCAGAATTTCGCAACATGAAGTGAAAATAAAACGTAAGAGATTTTTATTCGTCTCATAACCTTATATTTTTCAATAAAACTCTCAAGGTTCAGGGGGTAATCCGGCAGCAGAAGGATGTTCGAGCTTTTATTTCAAAATATAAGGTCATGAGACAAATATATAAAAAATTTTATTTTCAAAAGAAGAATCTTCAGATTTTTCTGGAGAAACAAGGTTAAATTATCTATTGTTTATTATTTCTTAAAGTAAATTCAATAAATTCTTTTATTATTCTTTTTTGTTCCTCAGACGGTGGAGAATAATTTTCCATATGAATTCCGAAAGATTCTAAAGTATATTGAAAAATAGGAAGTGACACAGATTCATCTGTATATCCACATGCTAACATTAATTCTTGATAACTTACTCTCTTTTCAGAGGCTTCTGCCATTTTTTTTAAATTATTAGGAGAAGGAGGAGAGAATAAAACCCCTCTTGATAATCTCGAAATATGAGCACATGAAATTTGACACTCTTTTGCATATTGATTTAAACTTCTATTGGGACCTATAGCTTTTCTTAATAATTCGGCTAATTGTTCTTTATTAAAATTACTCATAAAATACCTCACTAAAAAAATCATATCATTTTTATTACATACAGTCAACAAAAAAAGAAAAAAATATAAAAATATTGACTACATGTAATACAAGTGATATGATGAAATAAAAATAGTATAAAATAATTGAAAAAAACAATGAGAGGGGATAAGATATGCTATTTCAAATGAGGTATAAAAAGGACTTAGAAGAAGCAGAAGAACGAGCAGTAACGCATTTTAGAAAATTAATTGAAATTAAAAGAAAAATTGAAAATTATGAAAAAGAAAAAGGTAACCCATACTCATTGATTAGAGAAATTAAAAATCTTTTGTAACTATAGACGAATGGTAAGATTTATATTATAATAACTAAGAGGGGAGCTCTTAAAATGGAATATAAATCTTCTTTTTATGCTTTAAAAAAAGTAACAAAAGAATTTAATCGATTTCCTACTGTCAATGAATGGAATTATTATGCAAAACAACATCAACTATTAAACAGTGAAACAATAAAATATATGACAGGATTAGACTGGCATAAATTAAGAGGAAAAGTGATAACAGAAATTAAAAAGGAAAACATTGTATAGAAATGAATAGATTCTATGCAATAAAAATAAAACATATTTGTCGAAAATGGGTTTGACATTTTTTATTTCTATGTATATAATAATTTCATGGTATGAATTTTGTCGAAACATGACTTTTCAATTAAAATAAACTATGTTATGATTCTATTCAGAAAAATGGATGGAGCAACAGAATATGGATAAAGAAGAGCTAAGATATTTGCTTTTAAATTTTACAAAAGAAGTAACAGATGAAAAATTAAATTTAATTCTAGAAAAATATTATAGTAGAAGAAGAAATTTTTTAAACTATAGTGAAACATTAAAAAAATTAGGAAGATTAGTAATTGAAGATCGATTTCCAAATTCTAAAAAGTGGAATTTGATAGCAAAGAAAGAAGGGTATTATTCCAGTAATTCTATTCAATATTTAGAAGGACTTAACTGGAAACAAGTAAAAGAAAAAATGGTAAAAGAAATAAAAAACATGTTAAAATAGAAAGAGATAGTCCAGCTACCAACTACAACTATCTCTTCCACTATTAGAGTATATAATTAAAATTATATACATTCCTATTATATACTCTAAGACAAGAATTGTCAAGAAAATAATAGGAGGAGTTATGGAATTTATAAAAAAACGATTAGAGGAAAATAAAAAATTTTTTACAGAGGAAGAATATGAATTTGTTCTTCAAAATGAATTATTTGTTACTAAAATTTATATTCTTGGATTACTTGATTTTAGAAACGCAAATAATTTATAATGAAATTTCTTGACAATAAAAGGAAGAACATATATGATGAATAAAATTGGATGGAGGGATGAAATTTGAAAAATAAAAAAGTAATATTTGGATTTTTGATTTTAATACTTATAATAGCCGTTATTTTAGTTGTTTATTTTGCATTAAACAGTAGAATCAAATCCCAGGTGTCAGAAGAAGAGAGAACACATTATTTTGAATTGCTAAAGCCATATCCTTATATATCAAAATTAGCAAATTTCAATAATTGGTATGATTTAAATGTAGGGGAACTTTTAAAAGTTGTTATTTTTTCAGATGAATGCCAGAAAGAATTGATTACTCAAGAGGAGAAAGATGCTTTAAATATTTTATATGGTGCCGATGTTTATAAAACAAGTATGGAAGAAATAGAAACGCATTTTTCAAAATTATTTCCAGGGATGACACTTTCTTATTTTGAAGTATTAACGTATACTTCTGAAGAAGAAATCCTTATTATCAATGGAGATTACGTATACTACAATTTACCAGCAGAAAAATTATATGCTTATGTAACAGATGTAACTGAATTAGATAATGGCGAAAAAGATATTGAAATTTACGAATACTATGCAGAAGAGGGAGAAGAATTACTTCAAGAAAGTAGTATTCCTAAAAAAACAATTAAGAAACAATATATTTTAACGATAAAAGAGGAAAACGGGCAAGTACAATTAATTGCTAAAAGAGATATCGGAACAGAAAGAATAGAGGAAAACGAAGAAGGAGCTACTTTAGAAGACTTAACAAATGCAATAGATGATGGAAGAGATTATGAAAGCGAAAAACTAAATAATGAAGTACCAGAGGATGGAATAGACTGGAACACAATAAATGTTTCAGGATAACATATTAAAAATAAAAAAATAGCAGATTTGACCTGCTATTTTTTCTTTTTCTTCTTTTTTTGTATGACTTCTGGAATAATAATTTTTTTGTTTTCTTCCTTTGCTTTAGGCTTTAAAGAGGTAATGTGTTCAGAAACAGGAGAAAGGTTTAAATTACTTCCATCTCCAGTAACAACTTCAATTTCTTTATCATCAGACATGATTTACCACCTCATTATCTAAATTTAAAATATCATAACATAATTTGTAAAAAAATACAACCCAAAAAATGGAATTAATAAGTAAAGGCGAGAATTTAGGGATTTTCCTTGACACTAAGTAAAAAAAATGCGATAATATGTGTGCTATCATAGAAGGGAGTTGCCTATATGAAAATTGAAAACGCAAAACCAATTATAGAAGCCATTTTATTTGCAGCAGGTAATCCTGTGGAAATTTCAGATATTGCCATGATTTTAGAATGGAATCCTGAAGATGTACAAAAAGTGTTGGAAGAGATGAGAATAGAATTATCAGAAGGAAATAGAGGTATTGAGATAATAAAAGTAAATAATGCTTATCAACTCTGTACGAAAAAAGAATATTATGATTATATTTACCCTCTATTAGATAAAAGAGGAAAACCAAATCTTTCTAATGCAGCATTAGAAACATTATCTATTATTGCCTATAACCCCAAAATTACAAGGGCAGAAATTGAACAATTACGTGGGGTAAGTTCTGATGCTACTATTTATAAATTATTAGAATATCATTTAATAGAAGATGCTGGAAAGGCAGATTTGCCTGGGAAACCAATGACATACCAAACAACAGATGAATTTTTAAGATTATTTGGGGTATCATCTTTAGAGCAACTGCCAGAATTGCCGAGAATTAAAATAGATGAAAATGAGCAAATTGTTATAGAAGATATAGAAAACCAACAGAAAGGGGAAAATAATAATGAGTGATAATCAAAACTTTGTAAAAGAAATTACAAATATAGAAGATGATTTTGCTAAATGGTATACAGATATTGTAATAAAAGCAGATTTAGCGGATTATACAGATACTAAGGGATGTATTGTAATAAAACCATATGGTTATAGTATTTGGGAAAAAATTCAAGAATATGCTAATGAAAAATTTAAAAAGGAAGGTATTCAAAATGCTTATTTCCCAGTATTAATCCCAGAAAGTTTGCTAAACAAAGAAAAAGAACATGTAGAGGGATTTGCACCAGAAGTGGCATGGGTAACCATAGGAGGACAAGAAGAATTAGAAGAAAAACTTTGTGTAAGACCTACTTCTGAGACTATGTTTTCCACCATGTATTCTAAATGGCTAACATCTTGGAGAGACTTACCAATTAAGTTAAATCAATGGTGCAATGTATTTAGATGGGAAAAAGAAACAAGACCATTTTTAAGATCAAGAGAATTTTTGTGGCAAGAAGGGCATACTATTCATGAAACATCAGAAGAAGCACAAGCACTAACACATAGAATGTTAGACATTTATGGGGAGATTATAGAAGAATTATTAGCAATTCCAGTATTGAAAGGGAAGAAAACTGAAAAAGAAAAATTTGCAGGAGCAGAATATACTTTAACAGTGGAAATGTTAATGCATGATGGAAAAGCGCTTCAAGCTGGAACTTCTCACTATTTTGGTCAAAATTTTACAAAACCATTTGATATCAAATTCCAAAACAGAGAGGGAAAAGAGGAATATGCTTATCAAACTTCTTGGGGAATTAGCACAAGATTAATTGGTGGAGTAATTATGGCACATGGAGATAATAGAGGACTCAAATTACCACCAAAGTTGGCACCAATTCAAACGGTAATTGTGCCAATAGCAAGCCATAAGGAAGGCGTTATTGAAAAAGCAACAGAAATTTATGAAAAGCTAAAACAAAAATATAGGGTAAAATTAGACACAAGAGATCAATATTCTACAGGTTACAAATTTAATGATTGGGAAATGAGAGGCGTTCCTGTTAGAATTGAATTGGGACCAAGGGATATAGAACAAGGAAAAGCTGTTTTGGTAAGAAGAGATACTGGTGAAAAAGTGGAAGTATCACTAGAACAAATGGAAGCAAAACTGGGAGAATTGTTAGAACAAATCCAAGAAAATATGTATCAACAAGTACTAAAAAGAACAAAGGAAAAAACAACAATTGCTAAAAATATGGATGAATTCATAAAAAATATGGAAGAAAATCAAGGTTATGTTAAAACTATGTGGTGTGGAAAAGAATCTTGTGAAGACAAAATAAAAGAATTAACAGGAGCTCATTCAAGATGTATTCCATTTGAGCAAGAAGATTTAGGAGATACCTGTGTATGTTGTGGAGAAAAAGCAAAACATATGGTAATTTGGGGAAGACAATATTAAAGTTAAACATTAAAGGAATAGAAAGATCAGTCATATATACATATATTTTATCCGCAAAACTCTCAAGGTTCAAGGGGTAATCCGGCAGCAGCAGGCTGTTCGAGCTTTTGCTCTAAAATATAGGTATATATGACTGATATCAAATTAGAGAAATTTTTCCTTAACTTAATGACATTAAGAGGGGCGGAGCTTTTGTCTGAAATCTCCGCCCTTTTTTCTGGGTCTGTATATTAAAAATCACAATTATTTGGTGTTCTTGCAAATGGTAAAACATCACGAATATTTTGCATTCCAGTTAAATACATCATCATTCTTTCAAAACCTAAACCAAAACCAGAATGTTTTACACTACCATATTTTCTTAAATCTAAATACCACCAATATTCTTCTTCAGGTAATCTTAGTTCTTTTAATCTTTGTTTTAAGACTTCATAATTTTCTTCTCTTTGGCTTCCGCCAATAATTTCTCCAATACCAGGTGCTAATAAATCCATAGCAGCAACTGTTTTGCCATCTGGATTTTGCTTCATATAAAATGCTTTGATTTCTTTAGGATAATCAATAACAAATACTGGTTTTTTAAATACAACTTCACTTAAATATCTTTCATGCTCGGTTTGTAAATCGCAACCCCAAGATACTTTAAATTCAAATTTGTCGTTATTCTTTTCTAATTCTTTAATAGCATCTGTATAAGTAATTCTTCCAAAATCAGAATGAAGAAGATTTTGTAATCTATCTAATAAAGTAGTATCAATAAATTGATTGAAAAATTGCATTTCCTCTGGTGCATTTTCTAATACATAAGCAATAATATATTTAATCATCTCTTCTGCCAAGTTCATATCATCATAAATATCGGCAAAACAAATTTCTGGTTCAATCATCCAAAATTCACAAGCATGTTTTACCGTATTAGAATTTTCTGCTCTAAAAGTAGGACCAAATGTATAAACATTACGAAAAGCATGTGCAAATGTTTCCACATTTAATTGACCACTTACTGTCAAATGAGCATGTTTTCCAAATAAATCTTCTTGATAATTTACTTTTCCATCTTCTGTTTTAGGTAAATTCTCCAAATCTAAACTTGTAACAGTAAACATTTCTCCTGCACCTTCAGCATCACTGGATGTAATAATAGGTGTATGCACATAAACAAAATTTCTTTCATTAAAAAATTTATGAATGGCATAAGAAAGTACAGAACGTACTCTAAAAACAGCATTAAATGTATTGGTTCTTGGTCTTAAATGAGAAATGGTTCTTAAATACTCAAAAGAATGTCTTTTCTTTTGAAGTGGATAGTCCAATGCTGCTACATTTTCAATATTAATTTTTGTTGCTTTGATTTCAAATGGTTGTTTTGCTTCTGGAGTTTCTACCAAAGTTCCTGTAACTTCAATAGAAGAACTAAGTGTTAATTTACAAATATCTTCAAAGTTGGCTAAACTGGTATCAAAAACAACTTGAACATTACGAAAAAAGGATCCATCGTTTAATTCAATAAAACCAAAAGTTTTAGAATCTCTAATTGTTCTTACCCACCCAGATATAGTTATTTCTTTTTGATGGTATTGATTCGTATTTTGATATAAATCCTTTATTGTTAATTTTTTCATTTTTTATCACGTTCCTTCCTAAAGGTACAAGTCCCATTTCTTCTTAAACATGATACCTTATTTGATATGATTCACATATTATATAAGAATATACGCTATTTTTCAATAATTTTATAGACTTTTTATAAAAAATATTGTAAAATAGTTTTAAAAATGAGTGAAAAGTAATTTGAAAAAAATTGTAGAGGCAATTTTAATTGCCCTCTCTTAAAAAAATTACGGAAAGCATGAAATAAGGAAGGGAAAAAGAATGAATCCATACAGAACAAAATATTGTGGAGAATTAAGAAAAGAAAATATCGGAGAAGAAGTAAAATTAGCAGGTTGGGTACAGAGAATTAGAGATTTAGGGGGTATGCAATTTATTGACTTAAGAGATGAAACTGGAATTGTACAAGTTGTTTTTGATAAAACTTGTAACAAAATAGAAGACCTAACACAAGAAAGCACAGTCACTGTAACAGGAACTGTAATTGAGAGAACTAATAAAAACTTAAAAATTCCAACAGGAGAAATAGAAGTTAATATAACAGAAATTACTTTACTTGGAAAATGTAAAAATGTATTACCATTTGAAATTAATACAGAAAATCAAAATGTAAAAGAAGAACTAAGATTAGAATATAGATATCTAGACCTAAGAAATGACAGACAACATAGAAATATCTTACTACGTTCAGAAATTATTAAAGCAGTAAGAAATAAAATGAGTGATATGGGATTTACTGAAATTCAAACTCCTATTTTAGCGAATTCTTCACCAGAAGGAGCAAGAGACTTTTTAGTGCCAAGTAGATTAAATCCAGGGGAATTTTATGCCCTTCCACAAGCACCACAGCAATTTAAACAATTATTAATGGTGTCAGGGTTTAATCGCTATTATCAAATTGCGCCATGTTTTCGTGATGAAGACCCAAGAGCAGATAGATCACCAGGTGAATTTTATCAATTGGATTTTGAAATGAGTTTTGCAACACAAGAAGATGTTTTTGAAACGATTGAAGAATTAATGCCAGAACTATTTTCAAAATTTACAAACTGGAAGGTAGACCAAGCACCATTTGTTAGAATTCCATTCGAAGAGGCTATGGAGAAATATGGAATTGATAAACCAGATTTAAGAAATCCTCTTATCATTCAAGATGTTACAAATCTATTTTTAGGAACAGAATTCAATAGTTTCAAAGGAAAAACAGTAAAAGCAATAGTAACACCAAAAACAAATGCTAAAACGAGAAAATTCTTTGATGAATTAACTACTTTTGCAACAGAAGAATTAGGAGCAAAAGGATTAGCTTATATAAAAGTAGATGAAAATAAGAATATAACAGGAGGTATCTCAAAGTTTATTGATGATACAACAAAACAAGGTCTTTTTGAACAATTACATATTCAGCCAGAAGATGCTATTTTCTTTTTGGCAGATGAAAAAGAAAAAGTTCAAAAAATGGCAGGAGGACTAAGGATTGAATTAGGGAAAAGATTAGATTTAATAGAAAAGGATGCTTATCGTTTTTGCTTTATTGTAGATTTCCCAATGTATGAATTGTCTGATGAAGGTACGATTGACTTTAATCATAATCCATTTTCTATGCCACAAGGGGGTATGGAAGCGTTACAAAACAAAAATCCATTAGAAATAAAAGCTTATCAGTATGACCTAGTATGTAACGGATACGAAATTGCTTCAGGAGCAGTGAGAAACCATGATCCCGAATTAATGGTAAAAGCATTTGAAATTGCGGGATATTCAGAAGAAACTGTAAAAGAAAAATTTGGAGCACTATATCATGCTTTTATGTATGGTACACCACCACATGCTGGTGCAGCACCTGGAATTGACCGAATTATTATGCTAATTGAAAACGAAGAAAATTTAAGAGAAATTACACCATTCCCTAAAAATAAAAGAGCGAGAGATTTACTTATGGGAGCACCATCTAAAATTACAGAAGAACAGTTAAAAGAAGCACATATTGAATTAAGAAAAGAAGAATAGTGTAAAGTAATTTATGGGAAAAGGACGATTTTAATCGCCCATTCTTCGAAGAAATTACTTAAAACAAAGATATTGATAGTTTAAAGTAATTTATGAAAAAATGTATGGGCGATTTTAATCGCCCGTTCTTCGAAGAAATTACTTAAAACAAGATATTTAATGAAAGGATGAATATGAAAAAAGCTTTATTAGGAATGAGTGGAGGAGTAGATAGCTCTGTTGCAGCCATTTTATTAAAAGAAAGAGGATATGAAGTTATAGGTGCAACAATGAAACTATGGGAAAACTCAAATACAGAACAAATATCTTCTACCATAGAAGATGCTAAAAGAATATGCAAACAACTGGAAATTCCACATTATGTATTTGATTTTCAAACAGAATTTCAAAAATGTGTAATTCAGAATTTTGTTCAATCTTATCAAAATGGGAAAACACCAAATCCATGTATCAATTGTAACAGATATATGAAATTTCACTATTTTTATCAAAAGGCTCAAGAATTAGGGTGTGAATACATAGCAACAGGGCATTATGCAAAAATAGAATACGAAGAAAAGTATCATACTTATGTAATTAAAAAATCGAAGGCAGGGAAAAAAGACCAATCTTATGTATTGTATCATATAGATAAAGAGATACTTCCTAAGGTACTTTTCCCATTAGGAGATTTTGAAACAAAAGAACAAATTCGAAAAATAGCAGAAGAGCATAAGCTAGAAACAGCTAATAAACCGGATAGTCAAGAAATTTGTTTTATCCCAGACAATGATTATGGAAAATTTCTAGAAAAAGAACTGGGAAAGCCAAAACAAGGAAATATAGTAGATAAAACAGGAAAGGTATTAGGAACACATAAAGGACTAATTCATTATACGGTTGGACAAAGAAAGGGATTGCGGTATTCAAAATCCCGTACCATTATATGTAATAAAATTAGATGTTCAAAAAAATGAATTGATAGTAGGAGAAGAAAAAGATGTTTATTCGCAAGAACTGGTTGTAGAAAACCCACACTTACTTTTACCAGAAATTGTGAAAGAAGAACTTGAAATAAATGTAAAGATACGATATGCTAGTAAAGATGAAAGAGCAAAAGTGAAAAAAATAGAATCAAATAAAATAAAACTACAATTTGAAAATCCGGTTAAAGCAATTACATCAGGACAATCAGCAGTATTTTATATAGATGATATAGTAGTAGGCGGAGGAATTATTCAATAAATACAAAAGAAAGGACTGTGATAAGAAGTGAAAAAAATAAAAAACAATAGAAAAAGTGGAATTACTTTAGTAGCACTTTCCATATATATTGTTACAATGGTTATTGTAGTGGCATTAATATCATTATTAACTACATTTTTTTATGGGAATGTATTAAATATGTCAGATACTACAAAAGACCTAGCAGAGTTTGATCAATTCAATGCTTATATGGTGGAAGAAACACAAAAAGTAGGAAATCGAATTTCGAATCTGAATGAAGAAAATAAAACAGTAGCATTTACAAGTGGAAATGTTTATACAATGGAGGAAAGTGGAATATACTGTAATGATGTTAGAGTTTATCAAGCAAACTTAGATTTAGCAAATTCTTATTTTTCAATCAAACAGGAAAATGGAAAAGATATATTAGTAATTAGTGTTTTAACAGATACTTCTTATACCAGAACAGAGGAATATGTAATTGATCCGACAGGAGTAGCCATTTATGAGACGGGAGAAAACTATACTGGGCAAGAGTTAAAAGCAGTAATTCCAGAAGGATATGTAGCATCTAGCGTACCTGGGGAAAACACAGTAGAAAATGGATTAGTAATCTATGAAGGAACTGAACCTGTAACAGAAGAAAATCATGAAGAAGCAATGAAAACAAGAAACCAATATGTATGGATACCAGTGCCTGACATCAATAGTATGGTAATGTGTAGTAGCAACACAGGAGACAGCGTATGTAATTTAGTATTAGTAGGAGACACTCTAAAATGTACTGTGCATACAGATACTGCAACTGATTTAGTAGGAAGATTGTATACTACAACACATACAGGCATAACAGAAGGAGATAATACAATTTATACTTATGAGATGGATTTTACAAGAAGAGATCAAATCTATAGCAGTAATGGATATAGAGAACCAGATGTGGTAACTGGAAATTATACTGGTGATGGAACAGATTATGATGGCGATAGTAGTAACCTGGAAGCGGCAGGAATGCCTGCGGGAAGTACTGTTGAACAATTCTTAAGACAATTAAAAAGTGACTTTACAATGATGGCAACTAGCGTAGCTAAAAATGGGGGATTTTATATTAGTAGATATGAGATAGGATTAAATGGAGAGAGCAAAAAGGATCAAACAATATTAGTTGCATCAAATGCAAATATGTGGTATGGACTATATCAGACAATAAGAGATATAAGCAATAATCAGCAAATGATATGGGGGTGTCAGTACGATCAAGTAATTAAATTCATAGGAGAAGAGGCAAACATAGGTCATACTGATAGAAATTTAACAACAACTCCAACATCATCAGGACAAAACAATTTAGTAAAAATGAAGAATATTTATGACCTAGAAGGAAATTTCTGCGAATGGACATTGGAAGCATGTTATGAGAATAGTCGAGCTGGTCGAGGAGGTAGCTTCCAAAACACAAATAGTAAAGATTTTTATTCTGCTAGCTACCATTTTAGCAGTTATCCAATACAGCAACATAATGTAGTATCATCCAGAGCTATTCTTTATATATAAATGAGAAGGTAAATTAAGTTTGACTTTAGTGATTCAAGAACCAGAAAGATATTAGAGACTAAATATTAACATGATTAAATTTGAAAGAGCATAAAATAGAAATGTAGGCATTGTTTCCTACATTTCTATTTTTGTAATATGAAACGAGGATTTAGTACGATTTTAATTTCATGCACTTCGAAGGATTTGCTATATATGTAGGGGATGGTCTTGACCATCCCGAAAAATAATTAATTATTCACTATTCACTATTCATTAAAGAAAATAGGTGATGCTATAAATTTAGTTAATGAATAATGAAAAATGAATAATGAATAATTAGTGTAGGGTGTCGGCGCCCTCGCCGACCCGTTCTACAAAGAAATCGCCCGAAAGAAAGTATTAGTATGATGGGATAGAGAAAGAGTAAGCTACTACAAATGGATGTTATTGGAAAATTAGAAAAAGTGCTTGTAAAAATAATTAAAATAAGTTACAATGAAAAATAATAAACGACACAGAACGACAGAAAAGAATAGGGAGGAATGTAAAAAATGGGTAATACATGCAAATGTGGAAACAACGGAAAAGACGAAAAATTAGAAAAAATTTTAGACAAATATACACAAGACAAAAGTAATTTAATTCAAATTTTAAATGAAGTACAAGAAGGTTATGGTTATATACCAGAGAAAGCACAGATGAGGATATCAGAATATTTAAATATGCCAATGGCAGAAATTTATGGAGTAATCACATTCTATTCTAGATTTACCTTAAAACCAAAAGGAAAATATCATATTGCAGTATGTTTAGGAACAGCATGTTTTGTAAAAGGTTCAGAAAAGATTTTAGATAGAGTAAAACAAAAATTGGGAATTGATGTGGGAGAAACTACAAAAGATGGAAAATTTTCAATTGAAGCAACAAGATGCATTGGTGCATGCGGTTTAGCACCAGTTTTTACCATTAATAATGAGGTACATGGAAAAGCAACCGTGAAAAAGGTAGATGAAGTATTAGATAAATATATGAAAGAAGATTAATAAATATGGGGGGAATAAAAGGAGAAATTACATATGCAATCCCCCAGAAGAAAAGATATAAGACTGAAAAATTATAATTATGCAAAAGAAGGAATGTATTTTATAACAATATGTACAAAAAACAGAAAAGAGTTATTATCATTTATTACATTTGGGTCGGTCAAGACCGACCCCTACATTAAATTAAGTAATATAGGAAAAATAACAGAACAAAATTTAATAGAAATAAAACAACATTTTAAAGCAATAAAAATACATGATTACATTATTATGCCAAATCATGTGCATTTCATAATAGAAAAAATAAGTGTAGGGGCTGGTCTTGACCAGCCCAGAATAAGAATTTCAGATGTTATAGGTTTATTTAAATCAGGAGTTAGTAGACAACTAGGCTACTCAATCTGGCAACGAAATTACTATGAACATATTATTAGAAATGAAAAAGAATATTTAGAAATTTTGGAATACATACAAAATAATCCATTAAAATGGAAGGAAGACAAATATTATAAAAAGGAGGCTTTTTAAATGAAAACACTAGAGGAAATTAATCAAATTCGAAAAACAAAGAGAGAAGAACTTGATTTAAGGGTTAACTTAGATGCAAAAACAAGAGAAAAACATATTCTTGTATGTAGAGGTACAGGATGTACTTCATCTCATTCACCTAAAATTATTGAAACTTTTCAAAGACTAATTAAGGAAAAAGAATTAAAAAATGTAAAAGTAATTCAAACCGGTTGTTTTGGACTCTGTGCTAAAGGACCAATTGTGATTATTAGACCAGAAGATACTTTTTACGCTTTAGTAACACCAGAAGATTGTGAGGAAATTATCAATACCCATTTAATAGAAGGAAAACTGGTAGAAAGATTATTATGTAAAGATATTGATGATACGGTAGTTAAGAGACTAGATGAATTAAATTTTTATAAAAAACAAAAAAGAATTGCCCTAAAAAACTGTGGAATTATTAACCCGGAAGATATTGATGAATATATTGCATTTGATGGATATAAAGCTTTAGAAAAAGTATTAAAAGAAATGACTCCAGAAGAAGTAATTAAAACCATTTCTGAATCTGGGTTACGAGGACGTGGAGGAGCAGGATTTCCAACAGGGAAAAAATGGGAATTTACCAGAATTGCAGAAGGAGATCAAAAATATGTTGTATGTAATGCAGATGAGGGCGACCCAGGAGCCTTCATGGATAGAAGTATCTTAGAAGGAGACCCTCACTGTGTAATAGAAGCCATGATGATTGCAGGATTTGCTGTAGGTGCTAATAAAGGATATATTTATGTAAGAGCAGAATATCCAATTGCAGTACATAGATTCCAAATCGCTATTAATCAGGCAAAAGATTATGGCATTTTAGGGAAGAACATTTGGAATACAGGATTTGATTTTGACCTAGAAATTCGTTTAGGAGCTGGAGCTTTTGTATGTGGAGAAGAAACAGCACTTCTAGAATCTATTGAAGGAAGAAGAGGACAGCCAAGAGTAAAACCTCCATTTCCAGCAAATAAAGGCTTATGGGGAAAACCTACTTTAATTAATAATGTAGAAACTTATGCCAATGTTACGAAAATTATATTAAATGGAGCTAAATGGTATAGTTCTATAGGAACTGAAAAATCAAAAGGAACTAAAGTATTTGCTCTAGGTGGAAATGTAAACAATGTTGGATTAGTGGAAGTGCCTATGGGAACCACTTTAAGAGAGATTGTTTTTGATATTGGTGGTGGCATTCCAAATGGAAAAGGATTTAAAGCAGCACAAACAGGTGGACCATCAGGAGGATGTATTCCAGCAGAGCATTTAGATACCCCAATTGACTATGAATCTTTGGCACAAATTGGTTCTATGATGGGATCTGGTGGCTTAATTGTTATGGATGATACCAAATGTATGGTAAATTTAGCGAAATTCTATTTAGGATTTACAGTAGATGAGTCTTGTGGTAAATGTACACCTTGTAGAATTGGAACCAAAAGAATGTTAGAAATATTAGAAAGAATTACAGAAGGAAAAGGAGAAGAAGCAGATTTATATAAATTAGAAAAATTAGCATTAAGTATCAAAAAAGCTTCTGTTTGTGGTTTAGGACAAACAGCACCAAACCCAGTATTAAGTACTTTAAAATACTTTAGAAATGAATATATTGCACATGTAAGAGACAAAAAATGCCCATCAGGAGAATGTAAGGCATTAGCCAATATTACGATTGATTCAGATAAATGTAAGGCATGTGGTATATGTAAGAAAAACTGTCCAGTGGGGGCAATTATTGGAGAACCTAAAGTAGTACATAGAATTGACCCAGATATCTGTATTAAATGTGGTACCTGTGTAGATAAATGCCCATTCCATGCGATATCCAAATAAGAATATGATAAATAATATGGATAGCATAAAGTAACATATAGAAAATTGTAAGAGCGATTTTAATCGCCCATACTTAGAAAAAATTACGAGAGGTAATAATATTAAGGAGGAATGAAAATGCCTGACAAAAAGGAAATTAATTTGACAATAGATGGTACTAAAGTTACAGTACCAGAAGGAACTACAATATTAGAAGCGGCAAGAATGGTAAATGCAGATATTCCCACATTATGTTTCTTAAAAGACATTAATGAAGTAGGAGATTGTAGAATGTGTATTGTAGAAGTAGAAGGAAGGCGTGGCTTTGCTACTTCATGCATACAAAAAGTAGAAGAGGGAATGATTGTACATACGCATTCTAAAGAAATTATGGAGGCAAGGAAAATTGTACTAGACTTAATTTTATCAAACCATCAAAGAGATTGTTTAACTTGTACTAGAAATGGTAATTGTGAACTTCAAACATTAGCAATGAAATTTAATGTCATGGATGTAGAATATGAAGGAGAAAAAAACAAGCATAAAATCGATGATTTGTCCCCATCCATTGTTAGAGATTTTAATAAATGCATCCTTTGTAGAAGATGTATAGCAACTTGCAAAAATGTACAAAAAATAGGTGCAATTGATTGTATTAATAGAGGGTTTGAATCTTGTATTTCTACAACAGGAGATAAAAGCTTAAATGATGTAAACTGTACATTTTGCGGACAATGTATTGAAGCATGTCCAGTAGGAGCATTAAGAGAAAAAGACAGTACGGAAATTGTGTGGGAAAAATTAAAAGATGAAAATGTACATATTGTAGTGCAAACAGCTCCAGCGGTGAGAGTAGCACTTGGAGAAGAATTTGGAATGCCAATTGGTACCAATGTACAAGGGAAAATGGTAACAGCACTTAGAAAATTAGGCTTTGATAAAGTATTTGATACTAATACAGGAGCAGATTTAACGATTGTAGAAGAAGCCAATGAATTTATTGAAAGATTCAAAAATAAAGGAACACTTCCTATGATTACATCTTGTAGTCCTGGATGGGTAAAATATATTGAAATGAATTATCCTGAATTATTAGATCATTTATCTACCTGTAAATCTCCACATGAAATGTTCGGAGCCATTTTAAAATCTTATTATGCAGAAAAACAAGGAATTGATTCAAAGAAAATATTTGTGGTTTCTGTTATGCCATGTATTGCGAAAAAATTTGAACGTCAGAGAGAAGAGATGAAAAATGACGAATTAGATAATGTAGATGCTGTTATCACAACTCGAGAGCTAGCAAGAATGATTAAACAAGGTGGAATTGAATTTACAGAACTAGAAGATTCTGAGTTTGATAGCCCAATGGGAGAAGCAACAGGAGCAGGCGCTATTTTTGGAACAACTGGTGGAGTTATGGAAGCAGCATTGAGAACTGCTTATGAAAGTTTAACAGGAGAAGAATTGAAAAAATTAGACTTTGAACAAGTAAGAGGAAAAGAAGGAATCAAAAGAGCTACAATTAAAATAGGGGATATCGATGTAAAAGTAGCAGTAGCACATGGACTAGGAAATGCACAGACTATTATGGAAGAAATAAAAAATGGAAAAGCAGATTATCAATTTGTTGAAATTATGGCATGCCCAGGTGGTTGTATTATGGGTGGAGGCCAGCCAATTAAAACAGCAAAAGTAAGAGCAACCAAAGATGTTAGAAAATTAAGGGCAGATGCTTTATATACCATAGATGAAAAAAGCAAGATTAGAAAATCTCATGAAAATCCTGTTATTAAGCAGTTATATCAAGAATACTTGGTAGAACCAGGAGGACATAAAGCACACGAATTATTACATACCCATTATGTAAAAAGAGAAAAATATCAATAAATAATTTTAAGAGAAAATCTGAAAGAAGTGTTGTGTTAGTAAAAGAAAACGCAACTCTTCTTTTTTCTATGGTAATCATGTGCTTTTATGCGACGAGGTTTTGCAATTTCTTCGAAGTATGGGTCGGCGAGGGCGCCGATACCCTACACAACAAATTCTTCATTATTCATTAATGGCATATGTAGGGGTCGTCGCTTTCGGCAATCCAGATTAAAAAAGGAAAGCATCTAAAATGAAACATTAATAATTTCTTAATATTTCTGCCTCTTTTTTCTTAAGAAAAAATATGATAAAATAAAAATGTTTAAGGGGGATTATTGTATGTACCGTATTTTAGTAGTAGACGATGAAAAAGAAATTGTAAATGCTATAGAAATTTATTTAAGTAAAGAAGGCTATGAAATTCTAAAAGCCTATAATGGGAAAGAGGCATTAGAAATCATAAAAAAACAAGAAATTCATTTAGTTATTTTAGATATTATGATGCCAGAAATGGACGGAATAGAAACAGCAAAAGAAATTAGAAAACAGTATTCCATGCCAATTATTATGCTATCTGCCAAATCAGAAGACTATGACAAAATATTAGGATTAAATATGGGTGCAGATGATTATGTAACAAAACCATTTAGCCCTATGGAGCTAATTGCAAGAGTTAATTCTACTATCAGAAGATATACTAAACTAGGAAATATTGTGGAAAAGGATGACAAAAATATATATAAAACAGGAGATTTAGTAATTAATGATATGACAAAGGAGGTTTCCATTGATGGAAGAATCATAAAATTTACGCCTACAGAATATAACATTCTTTGTTTTTTAACACAAAACAAGGGAAAAGTTTTTTCTATTAAACAAATTTACGAAAATGTATGGAATGAAGAAGGGTATGGAGCAGAAAATATTATTGCAGTACATATTAGACACATTAGAGAAAAAATAGAAATTAATCCTAAAGAACCCCAATATTTAAAAGTAATTTGGGGAATTGGATATAAAATAGAAAATATATAGAGGAAAGTGAGAAAACATGGACTTAAAAGAGTCATTTATATTAAAAACAATTTGTCATATTCTTTTGCCAATCATGATAGTTACAGCTATTTTTACTACAGTTGTTATATTCGTATCAGAAGAATATCCTGAATTAAAAGAGAAAAAGGATTTCTTTCAAACAAAAATGTTTTCAGACCAATATATATCACAGATTGGTAATACAGTTTATGCAATTAGGAGACAATCTACAGAAAGCGATGAACCAATAGAATACCGTTCATATGACAATCAAGGAATATTTTATTTAGTAATTAATAATGAAACAGGAATAGCTTATACAAATATAGAGAAAACGGGAAACACAGATACAATAGATAAATTAAAAGGATTTTTTGATAACAAACAGAATATTGCTTATTGGATTTATGACGGTCAAGTAAAAACCTCAATTCCAAATTTAGAAGAGATACAAATAAAATATAATTATTATTTTGAGGATATTATTGCGGAACATTATAGTATTTATAGTTGCTTAGATGAAGAAAGAATAGAAAGCTTAAATAGTAGTTTTATAAATGCAAATATTGCAGCAAGCCTAGTTTCTAATACCTATGAAGCAAGTTATTTTTTATTGCCAATCAGCTTGATTGCAACAGTTATTATATTTGTTTATCTAACAGTAGGAATTGGACATAAAAAAGGAGTAGAAGGTATATTTTTAAGAAAATTTGATACGATTGCTTTGGAATTAGTTGCATTCTTCTTTTTCTGGTTATTGTTTTTTTCAGCAATTCCAGTAATGGCCGCAGTGCAAATCTATTCTGCCTGGGGAATTGTAATAACAGGTGTTTCTTTGGCACTAATTTATGTAATATTATGGTTTGCTTATGTAACTTTTATTAGAAGAGTAAAAGCAGATACTTTGCTAAAAAATACATTAGTTTATAAAGCTTGGAGGGGATGCAAAAAAATAGTAAGAGAAATTTTAGGAAATTTTAATGTGAACCTTAAATTAGTATTATTTTATGGTGGATTTGTTTTATTATCAGCTATTTTACTGATGAGTGCTAGAAGCAGTGGGCTTGCCCTTTTACTTTTACTTGCCTTATATGCAGGTGCATTTCTTTACCTCTTCTTTTACGTAAAAAAATGTATGGAAATTAAAAAAGCATTGAAAAACTTATACGAAGGTAAAAAAGAAATTACACTAAAAGAAGATGAATTTAAAGGAGAACTAAAAGATATTTGTATATATGTAAATGATATTTCAGCAGGATTTACCAATGCCATTGAAGAGAGTTTAAAAAATGAGAGATTTAAAACAGACTTAATTACAAATGTATCTCATGATATTAAAACACCTTTAACTTCTATTATTAACTATGTTGATTTATTAAAAGAGGAAGGACTAGAAAGTGAAAACGCAAAAGAATATTTAAGAATTATTGATGAGAAATCATTAAAACTAAAAAAACTAACAGAAGATTTGGTAGAAGCTTCAAAAGCCTCTTCTGGAAATATAAAATTAAATTTAGAAGAAATTAATATTAATGAATTAATTCGTCAAATTACAGGAGAATTTAAAGATAAGTTTAGTGAAAAAAATTTAGAGCCAATTATAACAGAAGCCGAAGAAGATATTAAAATTACAGCAGATGGCAAGCAACTATCTAGAGTATTTGATAATTTATTTAGTAATATAGCAAAATATGCAATGCCAAATACAAGAGTATATATTGATATAAAGAAATCAGAAAACAAAACAAAAATTGAATTAAAAAATATTTCAAATCAGAAATTAAATATCACAGCAGAAGAATTAATGCAAAGATTTGTAAGAGGAGACAGTTCAAGAAATACGGAAGGAAGCGGACTTGGGTTATCCATTGCACAAAGTTTGGTAGAATTACAAAATGGAACATTCCAATTGTTTTTAGATGGAGATTTCTTTAGAGTAACCATTGAATTTTAATAAAAATTTCATTAGAAAAAGATTTTTAACAATATTTAAATTTTACTTAAAAAATACTGTTAAAAATCTTTTCTTTTGCTGATAAATTCAAGAAAAAATTGTAAAAAGAATTGCATAAACCAGCTATATTATGCTAAAATAAATGATAAGTAGAAAAGAGTTATAAATCAACTAAAGCAATTATCAACAAAAGTAATAATTGTAAATTATAATGAAAAATTAAATCATATGAAAGAGGAAAAAATATGGAAAAAGTGACACCAAAAACATTACCAGGTTTTCTAGAACTATTACCAAAAGAACAAATTTTATTTAATGAATTGATGGACAAAATAAGAAATTCTTATGAAAAATTTGGTTTCCTACCATTAGATACTCCTATTTTGGAACTATCAGAAGTATTACTAGCAAAAGCAGGAGGAGAAACAGAAAAACAAATCTATCGTTTTACAAAAGGGGAAAGTGATATATCTTTACGATTTGATTTAACAGTTCCTCTTGCCAAATATGTAGCAGAATATTATCATGAACTCTCTTTTCCTTTTAGAAGATACCAAATAGGAAAAGTATATCGTGGAGAGAAACCACAAAAAGGAAGATTTAGAGAATTTTATCAATGTGATATAGATGTTATCAATGAAAATGAACTAAGTATCGCAACAGATGCAGAAATGCCAAGTATTATTTATTATACATTTCAAGAACTAGGATTTGGAGATTTTACAATATTTATTAATAATAGAAAAATATTAAATGGATTATTTGCTTCTCTTGCTATAGAGGAAGAAGCAACTGAAATTCTAAGAATGATAGATAAAATAGATAAAATTGGAGAACAAGCTGTAAAAAAAGAATTACTTACATTAAATATACCTGAGTGCAAAGTAGATAAGATTTTAGAATTTATTCAAATACAAGGAACTACAGAAGAAAAAATAGAAAAACTAAAACAACTAGATATTCAAAATGAAATGTTCCAAAAAGGATTAGAGGAACTAATAGAAGTTGTAAAATACATTCCTTTATATGGAGTACCAGAAGAGAATTTTAAAATAGACTTAAAAATTGCCAGAGGCTTAGATTACTACACAGGAACAGTTTATGAAACATTTTTAAATGATTATAGGGAATTAGGAAGCATATGTTCTGGTGGAAGATATGAAAATTTGGCGGATTATTATACTGACAAAAAACTATGTGGAGTGGGAATTTCAATTGGATTATCTAGACTTTTTTATAAATTAAATGAAATGGGATTAATAGAAGCAAAAAAGAAGACCACAGCAGAAGTTTTAGTATTGCCAATGGATGATAAATTAGAGTATTCTCTAGAAGTAGGAACAAAATTAAGAGAAAAAGGAATTCATACAGAAGTTTATTTAGAAAATAAAAAAATAAAGGCAAAAATGAAATATGCAGATAGACTTGGTATAAAATATACCATTGTAATTGGGGAAGAAGAAAGACAAGAAGAAAAAGTAACTTTAAAGAATATGGAAACAGGAGAACAAGAAAAGCTAACAATAGAACAGGCAACTGAAAAAATAAAATAAAGATTTTATTAAATTTCCATAGGTATCATTTGCATAAAGAGAAATGTAGGGTGAACGAGTTTTCCTAATTTTTGAAGAAAATATTATATAGTGAATCATGATAATATATCATTTGAAAATGATTCGTTCTTCACGATTCATTTTTCATTATTCATTAATTGAAATATATATGTAGGGGCTGGTCTTGACCAGCCCAAAATATTTAAAAAGATATGCTAGACATTTTCTAAACTTAATAATTCGATTTGATTAGAAATAAAGCTTGGATTGGTATCCACTGGTTTAGATAAATCTGTTGAGAGGTACTTTTTATGATCATCAGGAAAAACAGTCACAACGTTCTTAGCATCAGGAATAAGGCAACTTGCTAGAAAATTAGCTCCACTTGAAATTCCTACTCCTAAACCTAATTTCTGAGAGAGTAATCTTGACATATTAATAGCATCATCATCTGAAATTAATAGGACATCATCTATGAAACTTCTATCAACCAAAACTGGAACAAAATCATCTCCAATTCCTTCAATTTTATGGGAACCAGTTGCTTTTCCTTGCGAAAGAATTGGCAATGTATCAGGTTCTAGCGCATAGATTTTAGTGTGAGAATTATTTTCTTTTAGCCTTTTAGCGATTCCCATTAATGTACCACCTGTGCCAATGCCTGAAACAAAGGCATCAATATTAGGAACTTGATTTAAGATTTCTTTTCCAGTCGTTTCATAGTGAGCAAGAACATTATCATTATTGCAAAATTGATTTGGACGATATCCATCTATTTCTTTTGCTAATAAATCTGCTTTTTCTATTGCTTTTTGAAATCCACCATCATTTTTAGAGACTAAATGGATTGTAGCACCATATAATTCCATAATTTTTCTTCTTTCATAACTTACCCAATCTGGCATGAAAATATGAACAGGATGCTGAAATAAACTTCCTATAGCAGCTAAAGAGATTCCAGTGTTACCACTTGTAGCTTCTACAATAGGTTGATGTTCTTTTAATTCCTTCTTTTCTTTCGCATTTTTTAGGATATAATAAGCAATACGATCTTTAATACTACCGGTAAAATTATAGGACTCTAATTTGGCATAGGTGCATTTTTTATTTCCTTTATATGAATAGTGAATTTTAATCATAGGTGTTTTCCCAATTAAATTTTCTAAAATCATGTATTTCACCTCAAAATTTGATATAATGATTATGTTTATTATATGTAAAAAAATGAAATTTGTATACAATATTTTATAAAAAAGAGGAAAAGAAATAAAGTAAAAATAGTATTTTTCAACTATTTTTTTAGAAAGGAATGGTATGCAATCAATGACATTAAATGAAAAAATAAGAAAAAAACTTTTTGAATTATCAGACGAAAAATATAAGAAGTTTCATAGTGGACTATGTCCTAATGTTGATAATATAATTGGTGTAAGAGTACCGATTTTAAGAAATTATGCAAAAGAAATTGTGAAAAATGAGGATGTAGAAGCATATTTAGAAAATGCTCAAAATGATTATTATGAAGAAATTATGTTACAAGGGATGGTAATTGGAATGGCAAAATTTACTATCGCAGAAACACAGGAATATTTGAAAAAATTTATTCCTAAAATAGATAATTGGGGTGTATGTGATACTTGTGTGGCAGGATTAAAAGTCATAAAAAACAATAAAAGAGAATTTTGGAACTTCTTGAAACCATACTTAAAATCGGAAAAAGAATTTGAACTACGTTTCAGTATTGTCACACTATTAGATTTTTATATAGCACCAGAATATATAGAACAGATATTAATAGAACTAGACAAAATTAAGCATGATGGTTATTATGTGAAAATGGCAGTAGCATGGGCAATTTCCATTTGTTATATTAAATTTTCAAAAGAAACCAAAAGATATTTAGAAAATAATACATTGGATGATTTTACATACAATAAAGCAATACAAAAAATAATAGAATCTTATCGAGTATCCGAAGAAGATAAACAAGCCTTAAGAAAAATGAAAAAGTAGATGGAGTTCTAATACAACCTTCGAACGAATACAATGTACAAAACAGCGTATTTGTTAGGAGGTTTTTCTGATATGAAGGGTATTTCAATAGAAGAACGTGCGGTAAATTTAGCACATTATATTATAGATCATAAAGATACGGTAAGAGGAGCAGCCAAAAAGTTTGGAATTTCAAAATCAACAGTACACAAAGATGTAACACTCCAGAACGGTAAAAATAAAGGACAAACTATTCCAGAAAGTATTGAAATAAAAGGAGTTTTCTTAAGTACAAAGAATCCAGTTGTTAGATTGGAATTGGTAATTAAATAAATAAGAAATTTTGTATCTACTCGTATGGGGAGGCATAATTTTATTTCCTTTTAATTTTTTTGCGGAAAATAAAACGTGATGGCAAACAAAAAAGTAGAAAAATTAATAAAATGGATTTTTAAGAAATTTGCAGTATCTTCTGAAGAAAGATTTATTAGAGATTTTGAAAAAGAAAATAATACTTATATAGATGCAGCTAAGCAATATAAATATGAGAATGATAATCAAGAAGAGCTTGAAAATGAATATGATGAAAAATTGAAAATTAAAGAGAATAGTTTAATTAGGAGTTAGTTGTTGAATTGAAAAAATTTTCCAAAATAATGGGATTAATAATTGTAAATTGTTCTGACTTTTGGTACAATAAATTTGTAAACCAAATAGTAATTTTATGATATGAGTAATAAAAGTGAACATAAGAGAGAAGGAAATATGAATTTAAAAAATGAGCAAGATTTTGAGAAATATTATGAAGAAAATTATCAATTGCAAATGAAAAGGTATTATCACGAAATAAGAAAGCGAATTATACCTAAAGCAGTAATCTCAATAATAGTTTTTATAATAGCAATTGTTGTTTCTATATTATTAATTAATTATTTAAATATGAAAGCCAATGCAAATCAAATAATTAATGATTTTAGACTTCTTATATTAGGCTATTTTACAATAATTTCAATTATATTTTTATTTTCAGTTAATAAAATCGCAAAAAAAGAATTAAAAGTATTAAAGGAAACTACATATAGAGATATAGTCGCTTTTTTTGAAGATGCAAATTCTAAAAAAGCACTTTCATACCATGCTAATAAAAGAATTGGTGATGATGCAATAAATGCAATGGGATTATTTAATCTTAATGTATTAAAATGTAGTGGAAGCGATTATACATATGTTCAATATGATAATAGAATGCTTTGTTTCAGTGACTTACAATTTTACCTACTAGAAAAGCGTGAAAAAGAATTTCACAAAAACGGAAAAAAATATATTAAAAAATGGTCTGATAAAAAGTTCATTTTTGATGGAATTTATATAGGTTTTCCTTTAAATCAGAAAAATACAAGCCAAATATATTTAATTCCTAATAATTTAAAATATACATTATTGCAAAGTAGAATAATGGATTATATTAAGTATCAAGGAGATCAGGTAGTACTAAACAATTCAGAGTTTTCAAAAAAGTATAAGGTATATAGTTATAATGAAGAACAAACAAAGCAAGTTCTTTCATTAGGATTAATTGAAAAAATAAATAAATTGGATGAGCTTTATAAAGAAAAGAAATATATTGTATTTAAAGAAGGAACAAGGTTCTCAATTTGCATTGATGGAATTAAAATTAAAGATATAAAAGAAGACATTAAGTTCCCAATGTTTAGAAATAAATATAGAGAATATAAAGTATTAAAAAATACATTTGAAGAAATAAGCAAACTCTTTGAGATATATCATACTTTAGATTTAGAAAATAATTAAATAGGAGGAAAAATGATATGGAGAAATCAACAGAAAACAAAGATTTAAATTGCTATATGACATCAGAACTTTTGTATATATACAGAAATAATAAAGACAATGAATTTGGAAAAAGAGCTGCTAGTCAGCTATTTAATCGTTTGAAATATTGTAAGTGTACTGCAGAAATGATGGATGCTTTTCTTCAAAGAGAAAGTTTAGTGTTAAATTATAGTGAGTATTCTAAAATTAGAACTTTAAATTACCCTATTAATCAAGGAGAATATGGTATATGTGGCTATAATTGGTGGAAAGAAGGTAAAACAATTTATAACGGAAACATTATGAATATGGCAAGTTCTATGGACTTTACAATATCAGAAATTATTTCTATTACAGATAGGGCAGAATATTTAGTTGTATATGAGAATGAAAATGAAGCAATTTCAGATAGCTTATTTAGTGAATTATTTATTTTATCCGAAAAAGGAAAACAAAAAATCTTATTAAATAAGCTTGCGGCAGAACTATTACATAAAGGCTGGCAAATGGAGAACATAGATTTATTATTTAGAAATGAATTTAGTATTATTATGAAATATAGATATAATAGGCAAGAGTTAAATCCATTTGAATAATATAATACTGATAACACAAAAATGTGACAATAGGGTCGGCAGATTGTGTGAAAATTAAAGTTTTTAAAATTGAGTGGAGCATATAACCCAAACTTTTTTAAAGTCAACGTTTTTAAACAATACATCATACCAAAAACAGATTGATTTTCAACTTGGAAGTGGGGATGGAAATTTAAGTAAATGAATTTTCACACAGCCTGTCGGGGTATTTTGACATAGAATTAAAATAATATCATAATACATCCCTTATACGAATACAATTAAACAAATGTAATCGTATAGGGGGTTTTTCTTTATGAAAAGTGTTTCAATAGAAGAACGTGCAATAGCACTTGCACATTATATTATAGATTCAAAAGATACAGTAAGAGGTGCGGCTAAAAAGTTTGGAATTTCCAAATCAACAGTACATACCGAAGTAACATTCCAGAACGGTAGAAATAAAACATCTATAATTCCAGAAAGTATTGAAATTAAGGGAGTTTTCTTAAATACAAAAAATAAAGAAAATATGCAACCAGTTGGTTGCATATCTCATCCCTTCTTATTTTTAGTTTTTAGAAGATCTTCCATCCTCTTATAGTCGGCATTATGTTTGGAACGCATTTGTCATAGAATTCATTACTTGTATATTTATCATCATGCAAATACCTTTTGACATCCTCGAGATAGTAAATTTTTTTAGTTCCATCGAGCTCATAAACAGAGTTTTGAGTTTCGATATAAACGACACCGTCTATCTCATGAATATCTACAATATTCGAGGTTACGATATAACAAGCTCTTTCTGGATGAAATGCCTCCAAGTAGAAAACACCTGCACGTTGACCATGGGTGAAATACGGTTCAAACAAAAAGCACACGAATCTTACTACTGCGGTTACGTTCTTGTTGTTGATAGTCTTCTTGTCCATGATTTGAACCTCCTTCAAATTGTGTTAATATTATATATGTAAAACTAAAAGCTAGAGGATATTCCTCTCACTAATTAGTGAAAAAGGGTTAAATGACACAGGACTTTGCCTATATCATCTTTAATTATACCACAAATTAACATAATTTGCAATGCGGGTTTGGGATAATATATAGACGTAAAATAAAACAATAAAATATTTACACTTTTCATTCTATAATAAAATTAATTTGGGAAATACATTAGACTTAATTTATGTAATTCTATTTTAAAATCTTCTAATTGGTTATCAGGGAAATTATCTCTTAACTTTTTGGTTTTTTTTGACCATTCTTTAGACTTCTTTACAGTAAATTTTTTTAATGATTATAATGTAACCCGTGCATTCTCTTATATTCTCGGTTATATTCTATTAAAATTGAACTATTTTGTACATCTGTATTATTTGTTATTGTTAAGTGCGAAATTGGTTGTCATATCGACGTGTCCTCCATTCAAAAAATAGAAAATAGTAACTTGAAATAATTATTTTTTACATTGAAAATTGAATAGCATACTACAAGTACATATAGGAAAAGTTGCTTCGCATTCGCACAAACTAAGGAAATTTAACCTTGTTTTCTTAAAAATAATGATACTTTTGTCTGGCTAACGTGATGTAAAGGGGCAATTCTCTAAAAAGAGGAATTAAGGCAAATCTCATATGGGTATTTGGTTTACCAGTTGTAGTTTTAAATAGAAGTAATATTTTTTAACTTTTAATAATAGTATTGAAAAGGAAGTAGGTGAGAATTTTGAAAAAAGCATTAAATATTACATTTTATAATCCTAATACAGAAGAACAAATAGTACAAGCTATGGCTGGAGTATTGACATATAATTTAACAGAGAATGATGAAAAGATAAAGTTTAATTATAATTTTCAAAATTCTCACGAAATAGAATATGAACTAGAATTGTAAAAATACAGTTTTAATAAGATAGACAGAATGGATTGAATAGAAAAAATGGACAAAATGTATTGACTTTTGTTAATAAAAAAGGTTATAATGAATATAATAATAGAGATACAAAATGTATCTTGTCC
>CALXRW010000006.1 GCA_944390965.1 uncultured Clostridia bacterium | reverse complement strand
CTATATTATCTAATGAACAACAAAAACAATTAGATGAAATAATAAACAAAATGCATAATTAGACAAACAAATTACAAGTTGTTATTCTATATATGTTAGAGGTATCAAAAAAATTTCTCTTTTTGTGTTTTAGAAATAAAAAAGAACAAAACATGAATATTTCTAAGATATGAAATATACTATTTAGTTTAGCAGGAGATATTATAGCAGACAAATACAAGATTTTATTCAACCAGGAATTCCAAAATTTAGAGAATATTGCAGGGAGTATGCCTATTTTAAGTGAGATTTAACTGGGTATAAAAACATTGGAAAAATTAATGTGAGAAATTATATAGTATTTTATATAGTGGATGACAAAAATTCTAAAGCATTAGTGGCGAGAATAGGTCATGTTTTTATGGATTGGGAAAAATATTTAAAAGATGAATAGTTAGCAAATATAAAATATTTGCTAATTTTTTCTCAGTAATCATCCCCACAAATTACATGTGTTAGAGATATCAAAATGATATCTCTTTTATTATATAGGAAAATCCGCTAAAAATTTCTTGAGCAACAAGGTTAAGTTACCTAGTCATATTTTTAAGTACATTTCATAAAATGAAACAAAGAAAAGGAGTGAAAGATGAAAAAGATTTTTGAAGAGAATAAGAAAAAAGTGTTTAAAATAACATTAGCTATTGTTTTTATTGCTGTACTTGTAGGAATTACTTTTATTTTTACAAAAGAAGATGCAATTCAAGTTAGTACTACAACTGCCTTAAGTAATGAAAAGATAGAGTGGGGCGTAAAAAGGGAAAAAGATCATAAACAACCAGAGCTTGGAAGCAAAAATATTAATTTAATGAAAAAATATGATGGAGTTGCTATGGGAAACTCCGAAAAAAATATTGTATATTTGACCTTTGACAATGGATACGAAGCTGGTTATACTGCCAGTATTTTAGATACACTAAAAGCAAATGATGTAAAAGCTGCTTTTTTTATTACTGCCCATTATTTAAATTCACAACCGGATTTAGTAAAAAGGATGGTGGAAGAGGGACATATTGTAGGAAACCATACCGTAAATCACCATAGTATGCCAAGTTTAACAGATGAAGAAATAAAGAAAGAAATTATGGACTTACATCACTCTGTTCTAGAATTAACAGGATATGAAATGAAATATATGAGACCCCCAAAAGGAGAATATAGTGAAAGAACACTTAGCCTTAGTAATTCTTTAGGCTATACAACAGTCATGTGGTCTTTAGCTTATGATGATTGGGATGAGAACAAACAAGGACGAGAAGAATATGGTAAAACAAAAATATTGGAAAACATACACCCGGGAGCGGTCATATTATTGCATGGAACGTCAAAGGATAATATGAACATTTTAGACACTTGTATTAAAGAAATAAAAAACATGGGATATGAAATTAAGTCTATAGATGAGTTTGTAAGGTAGAAAGGAATGTGAATCAAAATGAATAAGGAAAAAGATGGAAAAATTAAACAATTTTTAGAAATCCCTAAAGAAGTGATTTCTAAGGCACCTAAAATTACAATATTAGGATTTCAAGAAATGTTAATTGAAAATTATAAAGGAATATTAGAATATGAGGACTTTTATATTCGCATTAATACTAGTATGGGAACAATTAATATTAATGGATTTCATCTAAATTTAAATCAAATGACAGAAGATGACATTATGGTAACAGGAAAAATACAAAGTATTGATATAGAAGATGTTTTAGAGGGGGCATCATGATTTTAAAAAAATTACTTCATTTTATTATTGGATATGTGAGAATTGCAGTAGAAGGATATTTCGTAGAAAGATTTATTAATATATGCATTAGCAAAAAGATATATTTAGCAAAAATGAAGAGAGAAAAATCTACTATTTTGTATACAGATATAGGAATATCTGACTTCAAAAAAGTAAGAAAAATTGCAAAAAATGCACAATGCAAAATAAAAATAATAGAAAAAAAGGGGTTACCATTTATATTTAAAAAATATAAGAAGAGAAAGATATTTGCTCTTCTTTTAGGATTAGTATTTTGCGGAATTTTAATCCTTTCGCAATATATATGGAATATTGAAATTATAACAGAAAGCGATTTAGACAGGCAAGAATTAATAGAACAATTAAAAGAAAATGGCCTTGAAATTGGAGAAAGAAAGAAAAATATAGAAACAAAAAAAGTAGTAGAAGCTATTAGATTACAAAGGGATGATATTGCATGGATTGGAATAAAGCTAGAAGGAACCAATGCAATTGTTGAGGTAATAGAAGCCACCGAAAAACCAGATGTTATTAATGCAGATGAATTTTGTAATATAGTATCAGACAAAGAAGGTATTATTCGAAAAATAAATGTGCAAAATGGAACAGCCCTAGTAGAAGAAGGAGATATGGTAAAAAAAGGGAATATGTTAGTAGGAGGATATTTAGAAGGAAAATATACAGGAACAAGATATGTTCATGCAACTGCTGAAATTGAAGCAACCGTATGGCATAGCAAAAAAGAAAGAGTATATTGTACACAAGAAATAGAGGTAGAAACAGGCAAAGAAGAAAAAAAATATAAAATTAATATTCATAATTTTCAAATAAATTTGTATAAAACCCTTTCAAAATTTGAAAATTATGATACAATAGTAGAAACCAAAAAACTAACTTTATTTCGTAATTTTTATTTGCCAATTAGTATTGAAAAACAAATTCATAAAGAAAAGGAAAAGAAGATAATAACTTACGGAAAAGCGGAATTAAAGGAAAAAACAATTGCAAAATTAGAAGAAGAATTAGAAAAAGAAATAGAAGATTTAGGAAAGGTAGAAAATAAGCAAGTAAATTATTATGAAGGAAAAGATTATATAGAAGTTGAAGTGATTTATGAAGTTAGGGAAAATATTGGTGCAAAAGAAAAAATAATATTTTAAAAGGAGGATACAAATGGAGCAAAGAAGTCTTAAAATACTTGGAGAAAACAGAACCTTTTTTGGGAAAATAACAAATACATTAACAAAACTTTTATTACCAACAAAAGTAGGATTCAATGGAATGTTAATTTCCATGAAAAGAAATAATGTGATAAAAACATATGAAAATTATAAACAAAACACAGAAAAGGAAGGATTAGAAAAAAGGTATGAAGAAAGCTATACCTTATACTTAGAAGCAATTGATAAATATATTATGGATTCTATTTATACAAAGGTTAAAAATGGAGCAGCAAATGAATTTGAAAAAGAAGCTTTAACAAAATATTATACAGTAACACAATTAAAGGAAAGTGAATATTTAGAATATAAATATAGAAAACAAAAATATTTGTTAGAACTAGATTATGAAAATGTACTTACATCTGGAAAAGAAAAATATCTTGAAAGATATGAAGAATTTTATGTAGAAAAGATGGATAGCTTCTATAAAGGCATTCTAAAAAATTATGCTATCAAATTAGCAGACAAAATAACTAGTAAATATGAAAAAGAAGAAACTGTATACAATAAAATTTTCGAGACATTAGAAGAATATATTACAGAAATATTACCAATAAAAATAAAAATTGACCAAACAGAGGTACATGAAAAAATAGTAGCAGATTATGAAGAATTTTCAAGGTTTGAAGCAGGAAAATTTGATGCAAAAGATGAAATCGAAAAAAATATGGTATTATTAGGAATTAGTAGAAATTTATTTACACATAGTCTACCATTAGTAGCAGCAGAACAATGTTATATTAAATTATTAAAAGATACAAGAAATTTAATTGTAAATAGTAGAAATGATGTGAAAGAAAAAGAGGCATACGAGCTATTAATTAAATTAATCGAAGACTATAATGTAAAACTACTTTCTACTAAAGTATACTGGGACAACCCTAATTTAAGAGAGCTTTATAAAACATTCTGGAAAGAATATCAAAATACGAAAACTCAGAAAGAAAAAGAGATTTTGTTTATTACCTATGATTTAAAATTACTAAAGAAGAGCAAAAAAGATTACACACAAATAAAGAAATTCTATATCAAGAAATTAACGGAATATGGAGTAATGAGAAAACTAAAATCAACTTGTAGGACATGCAGTGGTGGAATAAAAAAGAAAAACACCATAGAAAGTGGAGTATAAAATGATATTTGAATTGTCATATGAAAATATTGAACAAAAAGAAGAGTATAATCAATTAATAGAGAGAGTATTAACAAAATGCTTTGAAAAGGAAAATATTCAGCCAGAAAAATTATGGATAGAAATTATTCTAACGAATAACGAAACAATAAGAAAAATAAACAAAACCTATCGTAATATTGACCAAGAAACTGATGTATTGTCATTTCCTATGTTTGAGAGGAACGATTTTCCTTTAAAAATACAAGAAAAAGATATCTTAGGAAACTTAGTAATCTCTATTCCAAAGGTAGAAGAACAAGCAAAAGAATTTGGACATAGTTTTGAAAGAGAATTTGCTTATATGTTAGTACATGGTTTTTACCATTTACTTGGATATGACCATATAGAAGAAAATGATAAAATCGAAATGAGAAAAAAAGAAGAAGAAATTTTACAAGAATTAAAAATTGTAAGAGAGGATTCTTGAAATGAAAAAAAATGCCCAAAAATTACATAATAAAAACTTTATTGATGCATGGTACAATGCTATTAATGGGGTAATTTATGCTACAACAACACAAGCTAATATTAAAAAGCAACTTGTGATTGCTGTACTTGTGATGGTGTTAAGTTTGTTTTTTGATTTAACAACAGCAGAGTTTCTATGCTTGGTATTTTCTGTTATGCTAGTTATTATTGTAGAAATGGTAAATACGGCGATAGAAACTGTAGTTGATTTATATACAGACATTTATCATCCTAAGGCTAAAATTGCAAAAGATGTAGGAGCTGGAGCAGTAATACTAGCAGCAATTAATAGTGTAATTGTAGGGTATTTTCTATTTTTTGACAAAATAGGAGAGTGGGGAACAAACATATTAGAAGTAGTAGTGAATTCACCAATTCATATTGCTTTTGTATGTATTATCTTAACTGTAATAGGAGTAGTTGCTCTACAGGCAGCAGGTAGTTCTAACAAGTATAAAATGATTCATTCTAAATTTATGCCGAGTGGTCATACAGCAATTGCCTTTGCTATTTTAACTACTATTTGGCTAAATACGAAAAACATTGTAGTTTTTACATTATCACTTGTTTTGTCTATTATGATAGCAGAAAACAGAATAGAAGCACAAAAAAAGAACTTGGGAGAAGTAATTTTTGGAGCATGCCTCGGAGTTTTAATTGTTCTAATGGTTTATGGATTAACTCTATATAATTTAACATAGATAAAATGGAAAGGATGGATAATAAAGATGAAAGGGAAAAGAACAGCTGAAAGGGAGAGAAAAAAAGGAGTAAGTAATAAATTGCTAATCATTTTATTGATAGTAGTTATTATTATTGTAGCCGTTTTATTAGTTATGAAAATACTAAATGATAGGAAAACAGAAGATGTACAAAACGAAAATATAGCAAACGAAATAGAAGTAGTAGAATTACAACCAGAGCCAGAACCACAAATTGTGGCAGGAACAGATAGACCAATTGCAGTTATGATAGATAATCATGAATCTGCATGGCCACAAGCAGGCTTAAATGATGCTTATATTGTATATGAAATTATTGTAGAGGGCGGAGAAACCAGATTAATGCCTATATTTAAAGGAAAAAGTTTGGAAAAGATAGGACCAATTAGAAGTGCAAGACACTATTTCCTAGACTATGCAATGGAAAACGATGCCATTTATGTACATTATGGACAAAGTCCACAAGCAGAAAGTGACATATCATCTTTTGACATTGACAATATAAATGGATTAGTACAAAGTTCTTCTGATTTCTGGAGAGATAAAGGGAAATATGCTCCACATAATGCTGTATCTAGTACAGAAAAAATTCTAAAAATTGCAAATCAAAAAGAATATAGAACTTCATCTGATGCAGAGAGTGTGTTAAACTATGTAGCAAAAGAATTTGATTTGGAAAATGGAGAAACAGCAACAGATGTTAAAATCCCTGTTTCTACTTTGCAAAAAGTGGAATATAAATATGATCCTGAAAGAAAAGTCTATGTTAGATATGCAAGAGGAGAAAAACAAGTAGATTGGGTAACAGGAGAAGATGTTGTTACAAAAAATATTATCATTACATTTGCTGACAATTATACGTTAGCAGACAGTGAAAATAAGGGAAGGCAAGGCTTATATAATATAGGAGATAAAGAAGGATATTATATTACAAATGGAAAAGCAATAAAAATTACATGTAGTAAGCCAAGTAGAACAGAAAAAACAGTTTACAAAAATGAAGCAGGAGAAGAAATTGAAGTAAATGATGGAAATACATTTATTCAAATATGCCCAACAGACACAGAAGTTTCTCTTGCACCCGAGGTAGAAACACCAACAGAATAATAGGAAGAAAGGAGATAAGAGAGTAAATGCCAGAATTTAAATCCGGATTTGTGACAATTATAGGTGAAACGAATGCAGGAAAATCTACTTTGCTAAATTACTTAACGAATGAAAAAGTAGCTATTACTACTTTTAGACCACAAACCACAAGAACTGCGATTAAGGCTATTTTAAACTTAGAAAATGCACAAATCATTTTTATTGACACTCCTGGAATTCATAAGCCACAAAATAAATTGGGAAAAACCATGATTGAAACAGCGAAAGAAGAAGCGGGAGAAGGAGATATTCTCTTATTTCTCATAGATGGAACAAAAAAAGAAATTGGAAAAAATGAGGCATTATTGTTAGAAGAGATTAAAAATAAGAAAAAGCCAACCATTTTATTAATTAATAAAATAGACTTAGTTTCAAAGGAACAAATAGCTAAAATAATTACATCATATAAGGATGAATATCCTTTTGAAGCAATTATTCCAATTTCTGCACTAAAAAATAAAGGAAGAGAAGAAGTTCTAAAAGAAATTGAAAAAATATTAAAACCTGGTCCTATGTATTATGACATAGAAGAATACACAGATCAAACCCAAAGACAACTTGTAGAAGAAGTAATTAGAGAAAAGGCCTTAAAACTTTTACAAGAAGAAGTACCTCATGGATTGTATATGGAAACAGAAAAGATGAAAAGAAGGAAAACAAAAACAGGAGAAGCTATCTATGATATTGAGGTAACAATTTATTGTTTAAAAAATTCCCATAAAGGGATTATTATAGGAAAAAATGGAGAAATGCTTAAAAGAATTGGACAATATGCAAGACAAGATTTAGAAAAAATGTTACAAACAAAAATAAATCTAAAATTGTGGGTAAAAGTAAAAGAAGACTGGCAAAATAATGAAATGATTTTAGAAAAATTTAAAATCAAGAAAAAATAAGAAAGGCATTTTGCTAAGCTAGGTCTCTGAAGCAGGTGCAAAATACATGCCACGAGCTAAAGCTCGGGCAAATATAGGTAGCCTAACCTTGTTGTATACGGAAAAATCGTTAAAAATACTGAAACGTCAAAAAAAGAGTTGATTTTTCCTATACAATAAGAAAAGTGGCTTCGCCACATGTACAGATTGCTTCGCAATCGCACAGAAACATAGGTAACTTAACCTTGTTGCTCCGGAAAAATCTGACGATTTTTCCTATGCAATAAGAAAAGTGGCTTCGCCACATGTACAGATTGCTTCGCAATCGCACAAAAACATAGGTAACTTAACCTTGTTGCTCCAGAAAAATCTGACGATTTTTCCTATGCAATAAAAAAAGTTCTACAAAATTTTACAAAAAATAAAATCCATGCATACTATAATAGTATAAAATGAAAAAAATTACACAAGATAAAGATAGATAAAAACATTAGAGAAAATAGGAGGTAAATAACAATATGATAAAGAATATGGCATGGAATACCTTTAAAAAAACTGGAAATATAGATACATTTTTAGAATTAATGGAAGTAGAAAATATAGAAAAAAATATGAAGGTGAACACAGATGGGAATTGTAAAAACGAAGGGAATCATTATTGCGGAAAATAATTTAAACGATTATGACAAAATGCTTACCATTTTAACACCGGGACTAGGGAAAATTGGGTGTGTTGCTAAAGGAGCAAGAAGAACAAAAAGTTTGCTATTAGCTGGCACTCAATTTTTATGTTTCGGAGAATATATTTTATATAAAGCAGGAGAAATTTACAGCATGAACTCTTGCGAAATAATTGAAGTTTTCTATCCAATTAGAACAGATTTTGAAAAACTTAGATATGCTGTTCATATTACTAAAATGATAAGTGATGTAACAACTGAAAACCAAAATACTTTTAAATTACTTAGACTGTATTTAAATACTTTGTATGTAATTGCAGAAAAAGAAATGAACTTAGATTTTGTTTTGGCAATTTTTAAACTTCGTTTAGTCTCTATGCTGGGATTTATGCCAAATATCAAAATGTGTAAAAATTGTAAAACAACAGAGAACTTAACTTACTTTAGCATAAAAGATAACACATTTAAATGTGAACTATGTGGTAAACAGGACAGCAGTTGCATACAGATGCAAGAAGGAACGAGAGATGCTATTCGTTATAGTATATTAGCACCAAGCGAGAAACTTTATTCCTTTCAAATTCCAGACGATTGCAAAAAAGAACTAGAGCTAATTGCAAAAGTATATTTTAATGAAAAACTAGAAAAGGAATATAAAATGGACGAATTTTAGTGCTTGACTTATTTGCATAATAAAAGTATAATGAAAATATACTTTTATAAACTTGGGAAGGAGAGATAATTATGAAAATAAAAATCACAGGAAAAGAGGTAAAAGCAACAGAGGCAATAAAAGATTATATTGCAAAAAAAATGTCAAGAATAGAAAAATATTTTGAAGGAGAAGAACTTACAGTAAATGTAACTGTAAAGGTAGAGAAAAATGAACAAATTGCAGAAATACAAGTAAATGTAAAAGGAGATATTTATAGAGCAGTAACAGCGCATAAAGATTTATATGCATCTATTGACAGTGATATAGACATCTTAGAAGGACAAATAAGAAAATGGAAAACAAAAAAAGAAAGACAACTAAAAGACAGTACAGCAAAAATTATGGCAGAAGCATTAGAAGAAAAACATGAAGTTATTGAAAACGAAATTATTAAAACATTGTATTATGAAATAAAACCAATATCTGCAGAAGATGCAAAATTAAAATTGCAAGAAAAACCAAAAGATAAATTCCTAGTATTTATAAATGTAGACACAAATAAAGTAAATGTCATTTATAAATTAAAGGATGGAAAAAATTATGGTTTAATTGAACCAGAAAACTAAAAAAGCAAAGAGAGGTTAACATTAGCCTCTTTTTTAATTGCATAGGAAAAATCGTTAGATTTTTCCGGAGCAACAAGGTTAAGTTACCTATGTTTCTGTGCGATTGCGAAGCAATCTGTACATGTGGAGAAGCCACTTTTACGATATTTGACATTTGAAAAAATCATAAAGCAAAAAAGAAAGTAATCGTCTAAAATTGATATTTGTGGGGAAAATATACATATAGTTATTTCAGTAAAACGAAATCACTATAATGAACAAAAAATACGGCACATCGTAAATTATACAGAATAAATAATATTTTTACGATACGTCGTAAAAATATTGACGTAATCATAAAGAAATAGTATAATTAATATAGATACTAAATAAGGAGGATATCTTTGTGATAAAAAGAGAAGAGTATTTAAAGAGGATTAGAGGATTTTACGATCAAGATTTGATAAAAGTAATTACGGGAATAAGAAGATCTGGAAAGTCAACATTATTAAAACAAATGATAGATGAACTAAAAGATAAAGGAGTAAAACAAGAAAGAATAATTTATATAAATTTTGAAGATATTGAAATGTCTTTTATAAAAAATGATGTTGATTTGAATTCTTATATAAAGAAAAAAATAAAAGATGATGAAAAATATTATTTGTTTTTTGATGAGATTCAAAATGTAATAGATTGGGAAAAAGCCGTAAATTCATTTAAGGCTACTAAAAATGTTTCTATATTTATAACTGGCTCCAATAGTAATCTATTATCAGGAGAACTAGCTACTTTATTAGCAGGTAGATATGTATCTTTTAAAATACAACCATTTTCTTTTAAAGAAGTTTGTGAGTTAAAAGGAATAGAAGAGAAAGAGAAAATAGAAAAGGCATTTGAAGATTATATGAAATGGGGTGGAATGCCACAAAGATTTTACTTTAATGATGAACAAGAAACTAAAAATTATTTAATGGATTTATATGATTCAATTGTCGTAAAAGATATTATAAGTAGATATAAAGTAAAAGATGTAGAGTTATTAAATAAAATTTTAGAATACTTAATGTCTACACCAGCACAACAATTTTCTGTAACTAATATAGTTAATTACCTAAAAAGTGAAAGTAGAAATTGTTCTAATGAAACATTGTATAATTATTTATCATATATAACAAATTCTTTTATAATGAATAAAGCAAAAAGATATGATATAAAAGGAAAGAGAGTACTAAGTACAAATGACAAATATTATCTAACAGACTTAGGGCTTGGACAGGTAAAAAGTCCAATTAAAGCCAAAGGAAAAGGAAGTGTACTTGAAAATATAGTATATAATGAATTAATCAATAGAGGATATGAAGTTTTAGTTGGAAAGTCTGATTCTTTTGAGATAGATTTTATTGCATCATATTTTGATGAAAAGATATATGTACAAGTAGCATATATTTTAGCAGATGATGATGTAATAGAAAGAGAATTTGGAGCGTTTAAAGAAATTCAAGATAACTATCCGAAATATGTTTTAACAATGGATAAACTAGACTTTTCGCAAAATGGAATTATTCATAAAAATGTAATTGATTGGTTATTAGAGAAATAAAAGATAGACAACAATATTTTGCGTTATGCAAGTATCATGAAGGAAAAATGTATTTTAAAATAAAAGGCAGGAATTGTTTCCCACCTCTTATTATTAGAACAGAAGTGATTCTAATAATAAGAAGCGAAAAAGCAATTCCTGTCTATTTATGCTATTTAACTAGTAAAAAACTTACTTACCAATCATATGATTTTCAGCTTGTTGGATCATTTTTCTTACCATGTTACCACCGATTCTACCAGCATCTTTAGCTGATATATCTCCATTATAACCATTTTTTAAGTTAACTCCAACTTCACTAGCTACTTCATATTTAAATCTGTCTAAAGAGTCCATAGCTTCTGGAACTAATTTTCTATTGCTGTTTGTGTTTGCCATTATTATTTCACCTCCTAGAAAGTCCTTTTCATTTTTTCAAAAAAACAGTATTTGTTTTTTCAATATATATCATGTGTAGAAATTATTTTTTTAAACTAGTAATTTTTGTAAATTTTTTAAAAAAGATAGATAATAAAAAAAGAAACTTGTAAAATTATAGTTTAATGTTATAATAAAAGAAAAAAAGAAAGGAATTTAACTTATGTATAAACTTGTGGCAATTGACTTAGATGGAACCTTGCTTGACCCATATGGGCAAATTTCGCTAAAAGATAAACAAATTATTCAGGAGGCAATCCAAAAAAAAGTGGAAATTGTGTTAGCAACAGGTCGTTCTATTGCATCTACTATAAACTTTTCAAAAGAAATTGGGGCAGAACATTATTTTATTTCTGGCAATGGTGCTGTTATTTATGATTTGCAAAACGAAAAGATTTTATACAATCATTATTTACCAAGAGAAAAAGTAATAGAAATAGTAGAATTCTGCGAAAAAAATAGTATGTATTATACGGTATTTACAGATAATGCTATTATAACAAAATCTTTAAATTATAATACTTTATTCTATTATTATGAAAATAGAAATAAAGAAGATGGAAAAAAGACTCAAATTAATATTATTGAAGATATACCACTTTATATAAAAACAACGGAAAACTTAAATTTTTTAAAAATAACAATTTGCGACGAAACAAGTAGTATTTTTGCGAGAATATTAGAACAAGTTAAAAAAATAAAAGAAATTGATATTCTAGAAGTTTCACACATGTCTAGAAAAAAAATAAAAATGGGAACTGAAATTTTGGAAATACAATATTATTATACAGAAATCACCCAAGAAAACACCAATAAATGGAATGCAATTCAATATTTAGCAAATAAATTAAATATTAAAACAGAAGAAATTATGACAATTGGAGACAATAGTAATGATATAGAAATGATAAAAAATGCGGGATTAGGAATTGCTATGGCAAACTCTGCTCCAGAGATAAAAAAAATAGCAGATGATATTACTACGTCTAATGAAGAAAATGGTGTGGGACAAGCGATTGAAAGAAATATTACAAAAATATTACAAACAAATTAATTTTATATTACACAACCTTAAATTATTGTTTTTATATGTAAAATGATGTACAATTAAATAGATAGTTAGTATATTTTTTAGAATTATGTAAGTTAATATATAGGGAGGAATTCATTATGGCAATTAATCCAATGCAAAGAAAATCAAGAAATTCATTTTTATTGGGAATGTTTATTATGCTACTAGTAACAGGAATTATTATAGCTGTTCTTTTAGTACAAATTACAAACATGAAAGAAGAGGAACAACAAAGAGAACAAAGTAAAGTAACAGTTTATACACTGGCACAAGATGTAAAATCAGGTCAAACTATTACTGAGGATTTATTAATTCCTATGGAAGTAGATATTTCTATGGTGCCAGCAAATGCAATAGCAGCAAATGTAACAGTAGAAGAAGGAAAGGTAGCACCAGTTGATATTTTCTTAAATCAATTCTTAGTAGAAAAAAGTTCAGGTCAAACCATTAAAACAAATGAAGAAGGTAATATGTATATTACAATAAACAACCAAAATGTAACAGTCTATAATGAACCAGGAACAGATAGATATTATACAATGTCAAATAATAATCAAAAACAATATATTGAAGTACAAAACAATCCAATTGTTGCAAAAGTAGACTTAAAGGCGAATACTGTTGTAACATTAGATATGGTATCTAAAGCAAATCAAGCAGTAACAGATGATGCTAGAATCCAAGAATATAATATGATTTCATTACCAGTAGAACTAGAAGTAGGAGATTATGTAGACATTAGATTAACCTTACAAACAGGACAAGACTACCTAGTATTAGCTAAAAAACAAATTTTAGATGCAACAGCAGATACCATTAAAATTCAACTATCTGAATTAGAAATGCTTACTATGAGTGATGCTATTATAACAGCTTATACCATTACAGGATCAAAATTTTATGCAACGACCTATATAGACCCTGGTATGCAGGCAGAAGCAACACCAACATATCCAGTTAGCAACAATGTTGGAGTATTGATTCAACAGAACCCAAATATTATACAAGAAGTAAAAGATGCTTTACGTGCAAGATATAACACAGAACAAAGAGAAGGGGCAATTAATCCAGCATTAAATCAATATGCAGAATCAGCTAAAGGATCAATTGAATCAGGAGTTGCAGAAGACATGACAAAACAATTAGAAGCAAGAGAGCAATATTGGGAAGAACTAAATGCAGCAGCTTCTGGTAGTACAGTTGTACAATAAAATAAGGAGGTAACATGGAGAAAATCGGATTTATTGGGGCATTTGATAAAACAGACCTTATCATACAAATCGCCAAAATATTAACAGAAGCAGGAAAAAGAATTATTGTAATAGATGCTACTACAAATCAAAAAGCAAAATATATTATACCTGTTATTAATCCTACCACAACATATGTTACCGAGTTTGAAAATATGGATGTGGCAGTTGGTTTCCACGAACTGCCACAAATCAATGATTACCTTATGGTAGATGATATTAGTGAAAACTATGATATGGCATTAATTGATGTAGACTCAAGCAAAACGTTTAATAATTTTGATATTTCACATGCCAAAATAAACTATTTTGTTACTTCATTTGACATGTATTCTTTAAAAAGAGGAATAGAAATTATAAGTGGTTTAAAAGAACCTTTGACTTTAAAAAAAGTTTTATTTTCTAGAGATATTAATCAAGAAGATGACGATTATTTAAATTTTTTAGCAAGTCCTTATCCTATTCAATGGGAAGAAGAAAAAATATATTTTCCATATGAATTAGGAGATCAAAGCGTGATTATAGAAAATCAAAGAGCTTCTAAAATAAAATTTAAAAATTTAAGTAATCAATATAAAGAAGGTTTGATTTATATTGCAACAGAAATATTAGGTAATCAAAGAGAAAGTGAAATTAGAAAAATATTTAAGAATATAGAAAAAGGAGTATAGGAATGTCAGTTGTAGCCTTTTGGAGCAATGGAAAAGAAGAAAGTGCAAAAACCTTATCAATGGTAGCAATTTCTACTTATATGGCAATTAAACATAATTATAGAATTCTAACAGTATCTACACGTTATAACGATGATACTTTAGAATCATGCTATTGGAAAAAGGCACAAACAACTGAGAATTTTTTATCAAAAAGAAATAATTTTGGAATTGAATCTGGAATTGAGGGATTAGCAAAAGCATTAAAAAGTAATAGAGCAACACCAGAAATTATAACAAACTACACAAAAGTTGTATTCAAAGATAGATTAGAAATTTTGCTACCACCTAAAACAAACTCTTATGAAGAATACGAGAGATTTTTCCCAATTTATGGAGATTTACTACAAGTAGCCAACCGATATTACGATTTAGTTTTTGTGGACTTAAACAAAGGATTAGATAAAAAATATATTGTAGATATATTAAATGATGTAGATTTAATTTTAATTAATTTTACACAAAAAATAAAAAGTATTAATGAAGTAATGGCATTACGAGAAAATAATCCACTTTTTCAAAAAGGAAACACTTTATTATTATTAGGAAGATATGATAAATTTTCAAAATTTACGAGCAAAAATATAGCTAGATATATGGGAATTCGAAATGAAATTTGCACCATACCATACAGTACACTGTTCTTTGATGCAACAAATGATGCAACAGTAGATGAATTCTTTTGGAGATTTCGTAATATTAATCCTACAGACAGAAATGCCATTTTTATTAAAGAAGTAGATAACACAACAGAAAGTATTATTGCAAAATTGCAAGAATTACAAATGAGGAGATAATTCTTTACAAAGGAAGGGGCTTAAAAATATGGACATATTAAACATATTACTAATTTTAGTTGTTTTAGCTGTCATTATTTTTACAGTTGTATATAAAATAACCAAAAAAAAGAAACAAGACGATGAAGAAGAAATTAAAAGTGTAGATGATAAAACATATACACTTGAAAAAATGAGCGAATTTATAAAAAGAAGATTAGATGAGATTACTAAAATAAACCTATATGATATAGGCCTTTCAGAAGAAGAATTAAAAAGAAGAAAAAATAAAAAGTATGAATTAAAAAAGGCATTAAAAGGATGTACCTATGGAGATGTCAATGATAAAAAATATGTAAAAGAATTAATATATGATTTATTATATAAAGAATATGGTGTAGATGAAATGACAATATCTAGAGCCATTCCATTTGATATACCATCTTTACTTACTGCACAAGATAAATTTGACATATTACTATATGCCTATAAAAAAGACTTTGGATATGAAGCTTTGACAGTATTAATAAAAAAATATAATTTAGCAACATTAAAATATGTAGCAGGTGAAACAAAACCTACTTATGTTATTACCTCAGATGAAATCAGTGAAATATATGAAAAAGAAAATATTCCACTAGATTTTGCTGACAAATTAAATATAGTAGTACAAAGGGTATACCAACACTATAAAGGATATAGCAGTATTGATGAAATAAGAGATATGAATATAGATGGAGTATCTGGGGGAGTATCTGGTTTACCAGAAAGTTTCTTAAGCCAAGTAGCACAGACAGATGCAGACTATGTTGACCAAATATTAGAACACAAAGTGCCAAGAGCATGTGACAGTATTTGGATATTTTTCCAAGGAAAATCTATACGTTTAGAGTTTTTATCCTTTGGAACAGAAAGCGAATTAAAAAGAGTTTGTCAAAACATATATAAATATAATAACCCAGGACAATTATCTGATACAAATGGATATAAAATTAATGAAATGAAAGATGGTTCCAGAGTTGTTGTTGTACGTCCAAGCTTTTCAGAAACATGGGCATTTTTCGTAAGAAAATTCGATGTAAAAAGAGCAACACTAGAACAATTAATTACAGCGCCAGGTGGAGATAAAGCAATTGCTTTATTAAAGTATTTAGTAAAAGGAGCAAGAATCATTGCTATTACAGGTGAGCAAGGTTGTGGTAAAACCACTATGTTAATGGGTATGATAGAAAATATCTATGAAACCATGAATATAAGGGTGCAAGAAACAGCATTCGAGCTTCATTTGAGGAAAATTTATCCAACAAGAAATATTTTAACATTCAGAGAAACAGATACTATTTCAGGACAAGAAGGCCTTGATGTTCAGAAAAAAACAGATGGTTCTGTTAACATCATTGGAGAGGTTGCAACAGACCCAGTTGCATCTTGGATGATTCAAGCAGCACAGGTAGCATCTAAATTTACGTTATTTACACACCATGCTAAAACATTTCCAAACTTAGTAACAGCTTTAAGAAACTCTATGCTTAGAACAGGTGTATTCACAAATGAAAAAACAGCTGAAGAACAAGTTATTCAAGTATTAAATTTTGATGTACACTTAGTAAAAGACTTTAGAGGAAGAAGATACATTGAAAGAGTAACAGAATGTATTCCAGTTGAAGATAAAAATGAATATACCTTTGAACATAAAAATGAGAAAACATTAGAAGGAAAATTAGATAAATTTTTAGACAATGCTACATATTACTTTACAAAATCAACCAATAAGGAATTATACAGATATGTAAATATCTTGGAATATATAGATGACGAATATGTGATTACCAATAAAATTTCAGATACCAATATTGCAGAAATGAGAAGCAATATGGATTCCTCAGATATGGAAGAATTCGATAAATTTATCGAAGAAACATGGGGAAATTCACAAAATCAAACTCAAAAACTAACAAGCAAAAAAAGAGGAAGAAAACCAAAAACAGTATAAAGACAAAAGAAAAACAGGAGGTGTGAAATGTCAGAGAATATCATCATGTATATACTAGCAGGCAGTGGAGCTTTATTAGTACTTATTATAATTGCCTACTTAATTATTAGAAAAACCTTGAATAAAGGCGATGCACAGACAATAAGAAAATTAAAAGAAGGAACAGAACAGAAGAAATTTTCTACAGAAATCCTTTACCAAAAATTATATGTATATTTCTTAAAAATTCCTGTTATAAAAAGATACACGCTAAAAATTAGAAGAAGGCTTGAAATTACTAATATAGAAGATGAATACTTAACTAGAAAACAAACAGCAAAAGTAATTACAAAAGCATTACTTGTTGTATTACCATTTACGATTTTAATTTTAATTCTTACAAGTTCTAATATTATGCTATTATGTATTTTATTACTCTTTGAAGTGTTCTTTATTGAAACACTTGTAGAAGGAATGGTAGATAAAATTGACAATAAAATTTTAAAACAACAGATTGACTTCTTTGCAGAAATTAGACATAGTTATCATGAATATAACATGGTAGAAGAAGCTATTTATGAAGTTGCGCAAAATGATGAACTAGAAGTATCAAGACAAGCGGACAAAATTTATGAAATATTAACTTCCAATGATCCTGAAACAGAACTAGAAAAATATTATGACATTGCACCAAACAGTTATTTAAAAGAATTTGCAGGAATCTCCTATTTAACAAAAGAATTTGGAGATAGAAAAATAGATGGTGCATCTTTGTACCTTAAAAATTTAAATAATATTACACAAGAAATGCAATTAGAAATCTTAAAAAGAGATAAATTAGATTATGTATTTCAAAGTTTATCTTTAATTGCAGCAGTACCTATTATGTTTATTGAACCATTAAAATCTTGGGCAGTATCACAGTTCTCTTTCACCAATCAATTCTATGGTGGAAAAGGTGGAATGATTGTTCAAATTTTAATCCTAATTATTACTTTTGTTTGTTATGTATTAATCAGAAAATTAAAAGACAGTGGAGATACTTCAAATGGAAAAGTAGGAACTGACAACCCATGGCAAGCAAAAATATATAAAAATCCATTTTTCAAAAAAATAATAGACTTATTTATTCCAAAGAAAAACTCAAAAGAAAACAGAAAAATGGTAAAGCTCATGAAAGATTCAGCATCTAAATCCAAAATTGAGTGGATATATATCAATAGGATTTGTGCATGTGTTTTGAGTTTTGCACTATCATTAACTTTTTTTATACAATTACATAGAATAGCAATTAAAAATGTATATGAAGAACCAACCAGCAATTATGATGTTATGGGAATGGTATCAGAATCAGACCAAATAAGAGGAATGGAATTAACAGAACAAGATAATTACTTTTTAGAGATATTTAAAAATAAAAATGATATTACAAAAGAAGAGATTATTGAAACGATATCAGAGTCAGAATATTATGAAGGTGTTAGAGACGAAAAAATTGCAGAAGATGCAGACAGATTATATACAAAATTGCAGATTGTAAAAACGGAGCATCTACAGTGGTTTGAACTATTGCTTGCAGCAGTTATTGGTTTTGCTGGTTACTACGCACCAGTTGCTGTTCTTGTTTTCCAATCTAAAATGAGACAACTAGAAATGGAAAATGAAGTAATGCAGTTCCAAACAATTATATTAATGTTAATGAAAATTGAAAGAGTAAATGTAGAAATCATTTTAGAATGGATAGAAAGATATTCTAATATCTTCAGAGAACCAATTTCCAAATGTGTAAATAACTATGAAAGTGGTGCATGGGAAGCACTAGAAGAACTAAAAAACGATGTTTCACAACCACAATTAATTAGAATTGTAGAAAGTTTACAAGCTTCTGTTGAAAAAATACCAATTGCGGATGCTTTTGATGAACTAGATACAGAACGTGCTTATTACCAAGAAAAAAGAAAAGAATCTAATGAAAGATTAATATCAAGAAAAGGCTTAATTGGAAAAGCAATTGGATTTGCACCAATGATTTGCTTATTTGTTGGATACCTTATTGTTCCATTAGTTGTTATTGGAATTAGTAGTATGACAAGTTCATTCAACTCTATATCTGGCATGATGTAATTTTTACAATAGAAAGGAATAAAAAGTATGGAAAATGCAGCAAAAGCATTATTAATAGCAGGAGGAATTTTAATTGCATTAGTCATTATTTCTACAGGAATAATTGTATATACAAGAACAAGAGATTTGCATGAATATGAAAGTGCAGCAAGAGAAGAAGAACAAGTAAGGAAATTTAATCAAGAGTATACAGCTTATGATAAAAAAGAACTAAGAGGAATTGAAATTATTACTATTACAAATAAAGCTATTAATAATAATGTCCAGAATCCAGAAAATCCAATAACAATAGAGGTAAGAATTAATCGTACCGATATTTTAGATGGACTACAACCCAATAATTACATTTTTACTGGTAGTGCATTAAATACTTATAATAATTTAAAACAAAATGAAACTAGTTTTAAATTATTTAAAGAACAAAGATTTTTTAAATGTGTAAGTAATCAAACAAAATTTGAAAATGAAAATGGTATTATCTCTAAAATGGTATTTGAGGAAATAGAAATAGAGACAAGGGGGGAATAAGACATGGAAAACGCCTCTAAAGCATTATTAATGACAGGTGGCATTCTCATAGGAATTATTATCCTCTCCTTAGGAGTATATCTTTTTTCCAATAGTAGTAGACTAAGTGCACAGTACCAACAACAGCAGCAAATGCAAGAAATTGAGCAAATTAATAGTCAATTTGCTGTTTATCCTGGAGAAGAAGATGTTACCATACATGATATTGTTACAATTGTAAATTTAGCAAAAGAACAAAATGAAATTGACCCAACAGAGCCAATTTCAGTACAAATATCAAAGCCGAATCTAAATTTGACCAATATGAACATTAATGAAATTATTCCTCAATATATTGACTCCAGTTTTATTTGTAAAAATATAACTTATAGAGAAAATAATGGTAAAATTAAGGAAATTGTGTTTGAACAGAAAACTTAGCGAAAACCCTTGAAAAATAGCGAAAAACATATTATAATATAATAAAGGGAGTATTATGAAAAAGACAATTATTATTTTAATAGCCCTATTAATTTGCATCATGGTAGCAATTATATTCTTCTTAAACAACATAGAAGCAAAACAAAAAATGGCAAAACAATTTAACTTAGAATATGAACAATATTTAAATAAAGAAATTTATGGTACAGATGTTGGTACCATATTAAACAAGGCAATAGACCATAATGAAACATATCAAATAAAAAAAGATGAACAAGGAATTTATATACCAGATGATGAAAATAGCATTAAAATTGAAATTAAATTTTCTTTAAATGAAACCATATATCCTATGGAAACCATATACAAAGTAGGAACAACAGAATTTATTCGAAATTTTAATACTGCAACTTTTAAGGGAGAAGTAATAGCTTACCATGAAAAAACAGGTAAAATAGCAGAAATTCGTTTTACAGAAATATAAAATTGTTTTTAATATTTTAAATATATATTAATTCAAAAGATAAGGAGGATAAAAAATATGGAGAATGCATCAAAAGCGTTAATTATAGCAGGAGCAATATTGATTGCCATAGTATTAATTGCAGTAGGAGTTTTAGTAGTAAATAATATGAATGAACCAGTGGAACAAGGTGTAGAAGGAATGACAGACCAAGCAAAACAAATTTTTAATAGAAAGTTTGAAAGCTATCAAGGTACACAAAATGCAAATAATGTAAGAGCATTGTTATCAGCAATTAGAGTATCTAATGAATCAGATACTCAAATTCATAAAGTACAGGTCACATATAAAAGTGATGAATCTACATCTAATATTACAAATACTACTGATGAAGATAAAATCACAACAGCACAAGAGGATATTACAACGGATGCAACCTATACAGTTGAATTTGGATATGACTCTGGTGTAATTACTTCTGTAACAATAACAAGTTCAAAAGTATCAAAATAGTAGTATAAAGTAATCTGTAAAAATTGTAGGGGCGATTTTAATCGCCCGTTCTGCAAAGAAATTACTAAAAGATAAGGAGGTCTTTTTATGGAGAATGCATCAAAAGCATTAATCATAGCAGGAGCAATATTAATTGCCATAGTATTAATTGCAGTAGGAGTTTTAGTAGTAAATAATATGAATGAACCAGTAGAACAAGGTGTAGAAGGAATGACAGACCAAGCAAAACAAATTTTTAATAGAAAATTCGAAAGTTATCAAGGTGAGCAAAATGCAGGTAATGTAAGAGCATTGCTATCCGCAATTAGGGCATCTAATGCATCTGATACCCAAATTCATGAAGTAAAAGTTACATATAATGATGGATCAGCTGATATTGTTAAGGATATAACAGATGATACTAATATTACAAAAGCTCAAAATGCAATTACAACAGCAAATACTTATACTGTAACATTTTCTTATAATTCTGGGATAATTGATGGAGTGACAATTAAGAAAAAATAATAAAGAATTTTAGAAAATCGAAAGGAAGACGGAGAATGGAGGATGTAGCAAAAGCGTTAGAAATGGCTGCAGCAATGCTAATATTTGTCATTGCCATATCAATAGCATTTTTTGTAATTAACAAAGCCAAGAGCACATCAGATATTGTATTTGCTGCATCTGATGTTTCTACGTTTTATGAATATGTATCAGAGGATAATGCACCAAATGCAGAAATTACAAGAGAAGTAAGTACAGAAACAATTATTCCAACACTATATCGTTATAATAATGAACCACTTAGGATCATTATTACAGCCGAAAACGAAATTGTACAAGTATTTGATACTGCAATGGATAGAGATATAGAAATTATTTGGAGAGAATATGACCATATACAACCAAATAGTGATTCCATTACCAATAGTTATAGAAAAAGCGTATTAGAAGATATGAAAACAAGGCTACCAGAATTAAATTTAATGAATGAACTTTTAGGTACAAACTATACACCAAATGAGTTGATAAAAGCCTATATAGATTCTTATAAAAAGAATGTAGTACAAAATTCTGCTTACATTATTCCTTGGAACACAAATGAAAGAATTAACAAAAGAGTTGACTTGTTTGTGGGGGGCGTAGATGCAACTGACAATGAAATAAATGGGACAATATTAAAAGATGGCAATGGTTTTTTTGAAACCTATAAAGGCGATACTTTTGAAGAAAGATTTATTAAATATAAAACAAGTGGAGAAGTTACAGAAGAAGGAACCGTACTATCAGAAGGAGAAGATAAAACGATTATAATCTATACAAAAAAATAAGATAAGAAGCAAGAAAAGGAGGAGTGTGAGAAAAAATGGGAGATACCTTAATTACTATCATTGCAATTTTCTTAGCAGCAACACTAATGTTTGTTTTTCCACTTATGTCAGTATCAGAGAGAACAGACGATATTACCCAATTAAATATACAAACACTTACAACTCAGTTTGTAGATAATATTAGAACAACTGGGAAATTTACTGAGGCAAATTATGGTACATTCATAGAGAGATTAGCAGCAACTGGAAATGCTTATGATGTAGAATTAGAATTCAAAATTCAAGACTCAAACCCAGGTAGAAAACCTGCGGCAGGAACCTCTACTACTAAAATAGGAGAGAATTTATATTATTCTGAATATACATCACAAATACTAGAAGAAACAAGAAATAACAATGGTGTTAAAAACTTAAAAGAAGGGGATATTGTATCTGTTAAAGTAAAAAATACAAACAAGACTATATCTGAAATGCTTAGAAACTTTTTCTATAGCTTAAGTGGAGATGATACTTATCAAATTGCTGCTTCACATTCAGGAGTTGTAATGAGTACAGGTAGGTAGAATACAAAAGTTTAAAATAAAGGTGAAGAAGAATGAGACTACAAAACCTTACTGTGATATTTATTATAATTATATTACCAGTGATATTATTGTTTTCTATGTATACGAAAACACAAATAGATGTATTAAGTTTACAGGAAACATATACTGCTACATTAAATGTAGCAGTATATGATGCTGTTAAAGCATTTAAGACAAACACATTAAATGATTTGACTTCTAAAAGTGCACAATCTATGATAAGAGATGTAAATGCTTCTATTAATACATTTGCATCTAGTTTAGCATTAGGTTTTGGAGTTGATGGGCAAAATCAAGATTATATCATGCAGTATATACCAGCACTAGTTTATACCCTTTATGATGGATATTATATTTATTCACCTGTAATAAACCAAACAACAGGTGAATATGAACATATTTTAAAACCATATATTTATTATACAGTAAGATATCAAAGAGGAAATATTGATGTTGTTATAAATTATACATTGGATAATTATTTAACAGTTTATGGGAATATTGGAAGCGAATATGTAACAAAAGCAGGATATTTAGAAAGCTTAGATTTGCTAACTGTAAATGGTGACAATGTTGTATATGATGGCATTACCATTACTGATTCAGAGGCAAAAGAATATTATAAAAATGCCTATAATTTTACACAATGGGTAACAGATGAGCTAGGAGAAATTACAGAAGGGGATGCCAAGCCAATAGGAGACTGGGATCAAGAATCCTATAGCCAATTTGCAGGACATACACAACAAATTTTAAATTTTGAAAATGCAGAAAACAATCCAAGAGAGGATAATTCTATTTTCAATTCCCATAGAAAAGGAATTATAAAATTATCCATTCAAAATAATCTAAATGCCGCAATGGCTTCATACTCAAGAAATTCCTCTTACAATTTTAGAATGCCTGTATTACAAGATACAGAATGGGATCAAATTTTAAGTAATATTTCTGTTATTGGATTTATGCAGGGAATTCCAATGGGGTTAAAAGTGTATAATGGTTATTCTTATGTAGTAAACACTATGAATAAGGAAATGGTAACAGAGAATACAGTTTGTTTTACAGACGCTAATGGAAAAATACATAAATATGATTGCCCACAGATGGTAGAATCAGGGATAATAGGACATAAACAATATTTATTTGAAAAAATACAAGTAGAAAGAACAGAAGAAGTAAATGGCTCATATGAAACAACAAGGGAATGGACATATAGAACACAAAGTGATTATCAAAATCCAACAACCGGAACTTATGAACCATTTGATTATGGAAATTATGAACTTTGTTATTATTGTATGGTTTCAAATAACTATGAACCAGTGATTACCAATACAAGAAGAAAACTATTATTAGAAACAGTAGCAAGAGAAAAATATAGGTTATATAACAAATCAAATGAATTAAATATATAAAATTCAAAAAATATTGATTTTGCAAAGCAAAATCAATATTTTTTTGAATAGAGGAAAATGTACCTTTCTATCAATAAAAATATGATTAATAGTTGTTTGGAATAAAAATAAAAAAAATGGTTATTCTAAAAGAAAAAGAAAAAAGAAGGTAAACAAAATTGAAAAAAATAAAGATTTATTTACTGCTTATTATTGCTATCATTGCTTTAATTTATGCAAGTAATATTACGGCTATACCAGATAGTCTTATTTTATTTCAAGGAGAAACACTGCAATTAAATACTGTTTTGGGCATTCGAATCAAAGAAAAAAACAGTCAAAATGAAGAAATAGTAGAGGCATCTAGTAGCTTGAATGAAAAAAATATTATTTCAGAAAAAACAGGAGAAGTAGAATTAGAATTAAGCCTTTTAGGGAGTATTCCGTTAAAAGAAGTAAGTGTGAATGTAATACCTAAAACAACTGTAATACCAGTGGGTACCAGTATAGGGTTAAAACTTTATACTAATGGGGTATTAGTCGTAGGTATGTCAGAAATAGATAGTCTAGATAAAAAGGTAAAACCATATGAAAATTCTGGAATAGAAGAAGGAGATATGATAATAGAAATAAATGAAAAGCAAGTTGGTAGTACAGCAGAATTAATACAAACCGTAAATAGTTCAAATGGGCAAGAGATAACGATTAAATATGTAAGAGATGGACAAGTAGAAGAAACACAAATAGAACCGGCACAAACAGGCTCAAATGAATATAAACTAGGACTATGGGTAAGAGATGCAGCAGCAGGGGTGGGAACAGTAAGTTTTTATGAACCATCTACAGGAATGTTTGCAGCTCTCCGGACATGGAATTATGGATATTGATACAGAAGAATTACTAGACATCGCAGAAGGAGAAGTAGTTACTTCTAATATTGTTTCCATTGTAAAGGGCGAAAAAGGAATACCCGGAGAAATAAAAGGAAGTATTGTGAATCAACCAAGCATAGGAGAAATTTATCAAAATACTTCATTTGGAATTTATGGAAAATTAAAAAATCCTGCTGCATTAAACATTAGTAATCAAAATGAAATGGAAGTAGCATTGAGAGAAGAAATTCAAGAAGGTCCAGCTAAAATAATATGTTCTCTAGAAAATAATGTTAAAAAAGAATATGATATAGAAATAGAAAAAATTTATCCTAATAACAATACAACAAATAAGAGCATGGTAATTAAAGTAACAGATGAGGAATTATTAAACTTAACAGGTGGAATTATTCAAGGAATGAGCGGATCACCTATTATTCAAAATGGAAAATTTTGTGGGGCTGTTACACATGTGTTAGTAAATGATCCAAGCAAAGGATATGGCATATTTGCAGATTTAATGATAAAACAAATGAGAGAAACAGACTAAAATCAATAATGCTAGACTTAAAAAGAAAAAATCTAACTGAGATAAAAGACTATAATAGTAGGGTATTTCATGAGAAAAATATTGACAAAAATGACGTAAAAAGATAAAATAAAAGAGAATTTTGAAATATTGCAACATTACTAATTATTCACTATTCATTAGAAAAAATTGGTAATGTTGTAAAACAAAATTAATGAATAATGAAGAATGAATAGTGAATAATGAATAATTAGCATGTAGGGTGTCGCCGCGACTTAAGCGACCCCGTGCTGCAAAGAAATTACCCGAAAGAAGAAATTATTCATCATTCATTATTAATTATTCACTATTCATTAATTACATATGTAGGGGTTCGTCTTGACGAACCCAGAAAGAAACATATAATAAACAATTAGGAACTAAGTGATTTATTTCACTTAGCTCCTCTTGTTTATATTATTTTTTACTAAAATTTTGCCAACATCAACTACGGTTCCAGCACCTAATGTTAAGACTAAATCATCTGGTTCTATATGTTGTTCTAAATATTTCACAATCTCATCAAAATTTTGTATGTATATGGCATTTTTGCCTAATTTTTTAATCTCATCTACTAAGTGCTCAGAAGTAATGCCATATGTGTTAGTTTCTCGTGCAGCATAAATATCTGTAATAATAATATGATCAAAATCAAGCAATGCTTTGGCAAAATCTTTCAATAAATTTTGAGTCCTACTATAGGTATGTGGTTGAAAAACAACCCATGAGGAATGAAATTTTTTCTGAGAAATAGCACAAGCAGTCGCATGAATTTCAGTAGGATGATGACCGTAATCATCAAATACTTTTATTCCATTAGAAATTTTGCCTAATAATTCACATCTTCTATTAGCACCTGTAAATTTTGCTAAAGCAGATTTCATGGCATTTTTAGAAATGTCATAACAATGACATAAACTAATAGTAGCTAGAGCGTTAGATACATTATGAATTCCAGGAACAGATAAAGAAAATGTTTCATAAAATTCTGAATGATAATAAACTTGAAAACGAGCACAACCATTTTCATCAAATTGAATATCCTTTGCAATAAAATCTGCATCTGGATTTTTTAAACCATGTGTAACAACTGAAGCTTTTGTTTCTTCACGTAAATGAAGACAATTTGGGTCATCAGCATTTAATACTAAAAAACCACTTTTTGGTAATTTTTTTACATACTTTACAAAAGCATGTTTAATATTTTCAAAGGTCTTAAAATAATCTAGGTGGTCATTATCTATATTTAAAATAACAGCAGATTTCAAATGAAATTTTAGGAAACTCTCTGCATATTCACATGCTTCAATAATAAAATAATTACTATTTCCAATTCGATAATTACCATTAATTTGTTTTAACATAGCTCCAACCTGAATAGTTGGGTCTAAATTTTCTTCCAAAAAACAAAGAGATACCATAGATGTAGTTGTCGTTTTTCCATGTGTTCCAGAAATACCAATGGTATTTAAATAAGATTTTGTAATAATTCCTAAAAAGTCTTTTCTTTCAATGGTTGGGACTCCAAGATTACGTGCTTCTACTAATTCTGGATTATCTTTTTTTATAGCGGCAGTATAAACAACTAGATCTGCTTGATTAATAAAATCTAAATTATGTTCTGTTACAACCGGAATACCAGTTTCGTTTAATTTCCTTACAATCTCACTATCACAGGCATCATAACCAGTCACATGGAATCCCCAATTAAAAAGAATTTCGGCAATACCGCTCATGCTAATACCACCAATACCAACCATATGTATATTTTTATAATGTTTTAATTCATTTAAATCACATATTTTAATCATAAAGTATTCACTCCCATACAAAAACTAAAAGAATTATACACTGAAAAACATAAATTTTCAATACTTATTGTATAATATGTTAAGTAGAACAAAATGGGGAATGTCCTATTACTACTTAAACAGCTACAGCTAAACATATTATAGAAATAGCAAAAGAAAAAAATTAACAAAATGTAAAAATTAGAAGGAAAAAAGTTTTTTTTGGCGAATACTATACTTATACATAAAAATTAAATTTTTTGTGTAATATTTTTAATACATTGGAAGGCGGGAAAAAATTATGCAAATTACAGACGTACGTTTAAGAAAAGTAAATTCTGAAAACAGAATGAAAGCAGTAGCTTCTGTAACTTTTGATAATGAATTTGTTGTTCATGATATTAAAGTTATTGAAAGCCAAAATGGATTATTCATTGCTATGCCAAGCAGAAAAACTCCAAACGGAGAATTTAAGGATATAGCTCATCCAATTAATGCTGATACAAGGGAGAAAATTCAAAAAGCTATTTTAGAAGCTTATGATAATCCAGAAGCAGAAACAGCTGAATAATAAAATAAAAAATTAAGGGGTTATCCTAAAAAGTAGGATAACTCCTTTTGACGTATAGGAGAGAAAATGGAAACATTAAGTTACAAAAATGAACAAATTTCATATGAAATGATAAGAAAAAGAATTAAAAATATGTATATTCATATAAAAGAAGCAAAAGTAATTGTTACGATTCCGTATAAAATGGAAAAGGGAAAAGCAATTTCTGTGGTAGAAGAAAAAAAGAAGTGGATATTTGATAGAGTAAGAAAACAAAAGCAAAATCCAAAAGAAGAAAAAATGACAGAAAAAGAATTAGAAAAACTAAAACAAATTGTACAAGAAAAGGTTCCTTTTTATGCAGAGAAAATTGGAGAATATCCTAATAAAGTTCGTATTAGAGACTTAAACTATGCTTGGGGAAGTTGTTCAGCTAAGAAAAATATTTCAATCAATGAAAAACTAGCTAAGTATTCAGAAAGGGAGATAGAATATGTCATCTTACATGAACTCTGCCATTTAAAACACATGAACCATTCAAAACAATTCTGGAATTTAGTAGAAGAATGCATGCCAGATTATAAAAGCATAAGGAAGGAATTAAAATAAATATAAATGAATAATGAATAATTGGCGATATTATTCATTATTCACTATTCCTTATTCATTATTAATTAAAAAAAGGAGAGCCCCCTTCAGGGGGCTCGTCGAGAGGTTCAGGCTTTGAAGAAAATCTTCAAACCCATTGCAACGGCATCCTCAAGAAATTCCTTTGGAATTTCTTGAATGGTTGCGGGGACGCGAATCCCCAAGAATGTACCAGCGTTGTCGATGACAATGCTAGTACCAGGAAATCTTTCCTTAAACCGCAAAAACCAATTGCCAAAATCCTTCTGATTCATCAGAAGCTTCCTCCTCTCTTATTATTAGGTAAAAACCTACTTATATTATACCATATGACAACAAAAACTGCAAATGACGTATTTTTCAAGATTTTTTCAAAAAAGCTTGACATTACTAGGAAAAGTATAGTATAATAATCAAGCATTGAGTTTAGCGTTGAAGCAGGATGTGGCTACACTCTTACGGGTGGAGGGAACTCCTGTGGAGTATGTTTTGGCATAGACCAAAGCGGATAAGTTTTAAAATGTTTACTACTTATCCTAAGAAATCTAATAATCTTAGGCTTTTATAAAGGATAAGTAAGAAACACCAGGAAGCGTTGGAGAAAAACTTGCCATACGAACCAAGCAAAGCTCATACAAAAGGGAAATATCCCTAACATGAAATAAGGAGGTATAAAATATGGCAACAAAACAAAATGGAGGAAGCGACAAAATGAGAATAAGATTGAAAGGATATGACTATGTTGTTTTAGACCAGTCTGCTGAAAAAATAGTAGATACTGCTAAAAGAACAGGAGCACAAGTTTCAGGACCTATTCCACTTCCAACAGAAAAAGAAGTCGTAACTGTAATTCGTTCTCCACACAAGCATAAAGATTCTAGAGAACAATTTGAAATGAGAACACATAAAAGAGTAATCGATATTCTTTACCCAACACAAAAAACAGTAGATACACTTATGAAATTAGAGTTACCTGCTGGTGTTGAAATTGAAATTAAATTATAAAACCAAGCTGGGATACCAGCCAATAGTTAGGAGGAAAAATCATAATGAAAAAAGCAATCATAGGTAAAAAAATTGGAATGACACAAATTTTTGGAGAAAAAGGTGTGGTAATTCCAGTAACTGCTATCGAAGCAGGACCTTGTACAGTAGTACAAATTAAAAATGAAGAAAAAGATGGATACAATAGTATTCAATTAGGATTTGAAGATGTAAAAGAAAGCAAAATGAACAAACCACAAAAAGGACATTTTGCAAAAGCAAAATTAGCTTTAAAGAAAAATTTGAGAGAATTTAGAGTAGATAATATCGAAAACTACAAAGTAGGAGATGAAGTAAAAGCAGATATTTTTGTAGTAGGAGATAAAGTAGATATTCAAGGAATTACTAAAGGAAAAGGATTCCAAGGTGTTATTAAACGTCATGGACAACATAGAGGACCAATGGGACATGGTTCTATGTATCATAGAAGACCTGGTTCAATGGGACCTACATCAACACCAGGAAGAGTATTCAAAGGTAAGAAACTTCCAGGACATATGGGAAAAGTAACAGTAACCATTCAAAACCTAGAAGTAGTTGCAGTAGATTTAGATAAAAATGTAATTTTAGTAAAAGGTAGTGTTCCTGGAAATAAAGGCGCTATTCTAAAAATTAAAGATTCTGTAAAGAATAACTAAGAAAGGAGTAAGAGAAATGCCTAAAATAGATGTATATGATATGACAGGGAAAAAGGTAAATACCATCGAACTAAATGAAGAAGTTTTTGGTATTAAACCAAACGAAGCAGTTGTACATAGTGTATTAACTAACTATTTAGCAAATCAAAGACAGGGTACACAAAGTACAAAAACAAGAGCAGAGGTATCTGGTGGTGGAAGAAAACCATGGAGACAAAAGGGAACAGGTAGAGCAAGACAAGGTAGTATCAGAGCACCACATTGGTTTAAAGGCGGTATTGCTTTAGGACCTAAACCAAGAAGCTATAAATATAAAGTAAACAAAAAAGAAAAACAATTAGCTATTAAATCTATTTTAAGTTCTAAAGTATTAGACAACCAATTATTAGTAGTAGATAAAATGGATTTAAAAGAGATTAAAACAAAACCAATGGCAAATGCATTAAAGAATTTAAAAGTAGAAGGAAAAGCTTTAATTCTTTTACCTGAAGCAAACCAAAATGTAATGCTATCTGCTAGAAATATTGAAGGTGTAAAAGCGTTAGCTGTTAATACCATTAATGTATTTGATTTATTAAAATACACCAAATTAATTATAACTGTAGATACAGCTAAGAAATTAGAGGAGGTGTATGCTTAAAATGCAACCAGAAGACATTATTTTAAGACCAATCATTACAGAAAAAAGTAGTTCAGATATTCAAGAGGGAAAATATACTTTTGAAGTAGCAAAAAATGCAAATAAAATTCAAATTGCTACAGCAGTTGAAAAACTTTTTGAAGTAAAAGTATTAAATGTAAATACTATGAATGTATTAGGAAAAGAAAAAAGAGTAGGAGCACACCTTGGAAAAACAGCAAATTGGAAAAAAGCAATTGTTAAGATTGACACTAATCCTACAGATAAGAAGTATAAGGATTCTATTGAAGCTTTTGGCGTTTAAACAAATACTAAACTTCGAACTACATCGTTAGCCGTCGCATAAAAAATCCTCGACGTACCTTAAGTACGCCTCCGGTTTTTTAGCTAGGCTGCCTCGTATTTCTCGTTTATTATTTGTTTAAAGAAAAAAGATACTAAACATCGAACTACTTCGTTAGCCGTCGCAAAAAAAATCCTTAGGCGTAAAATAAGTACGCCTCCGGTTTTTTAGCTAGGCTGCCTCGTATTTCTCGTTTATTATTTGTTTAAAGAAAAAAAGATACTAAACATCGAACTACTTCGTTAGCTGTTGTATGAAAAGTGAGATACGAGAAGTGAAAAATTGAAATTATCTAGTTTTAAAACTAGGAAAATAAAATTAAAATAAGAAAGGATAGAAAGAAAATGGGAATTAAACATTATAAACCAACTACACCATCTAGAAGAGGGATGACAGTTTCTACATTTGAAGAAATTACAAAAAAGACACCAGAAAAATCTTTAATAACAGTAAAAAAGAAAAAAGCTGGTAGAAATTCATATGGTAGAATTACTGTAAGACATCAAGGTGGTGGAGCAAGACAAAAATATAGAATTATTGATTTTAAACGTAAAAAGGATGATATGTTTGCAACTGTTATTGGTATTGAGTATGACCCAAACCGTTCAAGCAATATCGCATTAATCCAGTATGAAGATGGAGAAAAAGCATATATCTTAGCACCAATTGGAATTACAGATGGAGATAAAGTAATCTCTGGCGCAAATGTAGATATTAAACCAGGCAACTGTTTGCCAATTGAAAATATTCCAGTAGGTACTATGATTCATAATATTGAATTAAATCCAGGGCAAGGAGGAAAATTAGTAAGAACAGCAGGAGGAGAAGCACAATTAATGGCAAAAGAAGGAAAATACTCACATGTTAGACTTCCTTCTGGAGAGATGAGATTAGTACAATCTAAATGTAGAGCAACGATTGGTACAATTGGAAATACAGATCATGAGAATGTAAAATTAGGAAAAGCAGGAAGAAAAAGACATATGGGAATTAGACCTACTGTAAGAGGTACTGTTATGAACCCAGTAGATCACCCACATGGTGGTGGTGAAGGTAGAGCACCAGTAGGACATCCAGGACCACTTACTCCTTGGGGTAAACCAGCTCTTGGATATAAGACGAGAAAGAAAAATAAACTATCTAATAAGTTTATTGTAAAGAGAAGAAAATAATAAGAAAGGAGAAATCATAAAATGCCAAAAACATCATCAAAAAAAGAAGTAATACCAGCTAAGAAAAAGGAAATTAAACCACCATTTGTAGCACCAGAATTAATGAAAAGAATTCAAGCTATGAATGAAACAGGTAAAAAAGAAGTATTAAAAACTTGGTCAAGAGCTTCTACCATTTATCCAGAAATGGTTGGACACACAATAGCAGTACATGATGGAAGAAAACATGTTCCTATTTATATTACAGAAGAAATGATAGGACATAAATTAGGAGAATTTGCATTAACAAGAACTTTTAAAGGACATTCCGGAGAAAAAGCATCAACAGTGAAATAAATAATGAGGTTTACAGATTGCTTCGCAATCGCACAGAAAGATAGGTAACTTAAACTTGTTGCTCCGGAAAAATCTAGCGATTTTCCTATGCAATAAAAAGGAGAGCAAGAACTCTTCTAGCAAGTAAAAGAAAGGAGAAATAAAAATGCCAGAAGAAAATGAAATTATAGAGGCTAGAGCAACCTTAAATCATGCAAGAATATCAAGTAGAAAAGTAAAAATTGTGGCAGATTTAATTAGAGGAAAAAATGCAGATGAAGCTTTGGCTATCGTAAAATATACACCAAAAGCATCTTCAGAAATATTAGAAAAATTATTAAAATCAGCTATTGCCAATGCAGAAAATAATCATCATATGGCAAGAGAAAAACTATATATTTCAGAGATTTATGCTAACCAAGGACCAACATTAAAGAGAATTAGACCAGCAGCAAAAGGTTCTGCTGTAAGAATAAGAAAAAGAACTAGTCATATTACAATAGTTCTAAGAGAAAGAAATTAGGAGGGTAAATTATGGGACAAAAAATGCATCCACACGGACTAAGAGTAGGAATCATTAAAGATTGGGATTCAAAATGGTATGCAGATTCAAAACATTTTGGAGACTATCTAGTAGAAGATTACAAAATCCGTGAATTGCTTAATAAAAAATTAGCAGCTAGTGGAATTTCTAAAATAGAAATTGAAAGAACTGCTAAATTTGTAAAAGTAATTGTATATACAGCAAAACCAGGACTCGTAATTGGAAAAGGTGGAAATGGTGTAGATACAATAAAAAATGAATTACAAAAAATGATAAATAAAGATGTAAATTTAGAGATTATGGAAGTGAAAAATCCAGACTTAGATGCTAAATTAGTGGCAGAAAATATTGCTAATCAATTAGAAAGAAGAATTTCATTTAGAAGAGCAATGAAACAATGTATGCAAAAAACAATGAAAGCAGGAGCCTTAGGAATCAAAACATCAGTATCTGGTAGATTAGGTGGAGCAGATATGGCAAGAACAGAATTCTATAAAGAAGGAACCATTCCTCTACAAACATTAAGAGCAGATATTGATTATGGATTTTTTGAAGCAAACACAACCTATGGAAAGATAGGAGTGAAAGTTTGGATATATAAAGGCGAAATCCTTCCAGAAAAAAATAAAAAAGAAACAGAAGGAGGAGAACAATAATGCCAGTAATGCCAAAAAGAACAAAATATAGAAAGATGCAAAAAGGTAGAAATAGAGGAAAAGCAACAAGAGGAAATTATGTTTCTGAAGGAGAATACGGATTACAAGCTTTAGAAGCAGGGTTAATTACTTCAAACCAAATTGAAGCAGCTCGTATTGCTATGACACGTTTTATCAGAAGAGGTGGTAAAGTTTGGATTAAAATTTTTCCAGACAAACCAATTACAAAAAAACCAGCAGAAACACGTATGGGAAGTGGAAAAGGTGCTGTAGAATATTGGGTAGCAGCAGTAAAACCAGGAAGAGTAATGTTTGAAATAGCTGGAATTCCAGAAGAAACTGCTAAAGAAGCACTTAGACTTGCTATGCATAAACTACCTGTCAAAACAAAATTTGTATCTAAGGAAGAATGTAAACAAGGTGGTGGTATAGATGAAGATAAATAAAATAAAAGAAATGTCTTCACCAGAGCTAGAAAAAGAATTAAAAGAACTAAAAAGCGAATTGTTTAAATTAAGATTCAGTCTAGCTACCAATGGATTGGATAATCCAATGAAAATTAAAGAAGTAAAAAAAGACATTGCAAGAATTCATACAGTATTAAGACAAAGAGAATTAGCAAAATAATAAACCTTTAACCTGAAAGAAGGAGGAAAAGAAAAGATGGAAGAAAGAAATCTTCGTAAAGTAATGATTGGTACAGTAACATCTAATAAAATGGATAAAACAATCGTTGTATCAGTTGAAACAAGCGTAAGACATCCTCTATATGGCAAAATTGTAAAAAGAACATATAAATTAAAAGCACATGATGAAGAAAATGTTTGCCAAATAGGAGATAAAGTAAAAGTAATGGAAACTAGACCACTTTCTAGAGATAAGAGATGGAGACTAGTAGAAGTAGTACAAAAAGCGGAAATAAAATAGAAAAAATTCCTAAGAAAGGAGAAAAATTATGGTTCAACAACAAACAATACTAAAAGTAGCTGATAATACGGGAGCAAAAGAAATTATGTGTATCAGATGTTTAGGTGGCTCTCATAGAAAAACAGCTAAAATAGGAGATGTAATCATCGCTTCTGTAAAAACAGCAACACCTGGTGGAGTTGTAAAAAAAGGTGATGTTGTAAAAGCAGTTGTCGTAAGAACAAAAAGAAATACTAAAAGACCAGACGGTTCTTATATTAGATTTGATGAAAATGCAGCAGTTATTATACGTGACGATGGAAACCCTAGAGGTACACGTATATTTGGGCCAATCGCAAGAGAATTAAGAGATAAGGATTATATGAAGATATTATCATTAGCCCCAGAAGTACTTTAGTGACTAATGAAAACAGTATCTTATGTCATTAAAATTTAAAATATTTTTTAAATTTTGCCTAGTAATCTACTATTTCTGATGAATCTTTAGGTTAAGACATAACATGATAAAGTTAATTATAGAAGAAGGAGGGAAAATCCTAAATGAAAATCAAAAAAGGTGATACTGTTCAAGTTTTATCTGGAAACGATAAAGGAAAAACAGGAGAAGTTTTAGAAGTAATACCTAAAACACAAAAAGTAGTGGTAAAAGGTGTAAATATTAGAAAAAAACATGTAAAACCTAGAAAACAAGGTGAAGAAGGCGGAATTCTTTCTGTAGAATGTAGCATACCAAGCAGCAAAGTAAATGTAGTATGTAGTAAATGCAATAAACCTGTTAGAATAGGTTATGTAATAGAAAATGGAGAAAAAATACGTGTTTGCAAAAAATGCGGTAACAAAATAAAATAAGGAGGGAATAGTCTTGGAAAAATTAAGAGAACAATATGAGAAAGAAGTAAAACCAGCTTTAATGAAAAAGTTTGGATATAAATCTGTAATGCAAGCTCCAAAACTTGAAAAGATTGTTATTAACATTGGACTAGGTGATTTAAAAGACAATCCAAAGGCACTAGATAATGCTATTAATGATTTAAAGCAAATTACTGGACAAAAACCAATTGTAACAAAGGCAAAAAAATCAATTGCAGCATTTAAACTAAGAGAAGGAGCTAATGTTGGAGTAAAAGTCACTTTAAGAGCTGGAAAAATGTATGATTTTGCATATAAGTTATTTAATGTTGCTCTTCCAAGAGTAAGAGATTTTAGAGGAGTATCTGGAAACTCATTTGATGGAAGAGGAAATTATACAATGGGAATCAAAGAACAATTAATTTTCCCAGAAATTGAATATGATAAAATCGACAAACTAAGAGGAATGGACATTATATTTGTAACAACAGCTAACACAGATGAAGAAGCAAAAGAATTGCTTACATTACTAGGAATGCCATTTAGAAATTAGTTTGGAATAGAAGGAAGAATGTTCTTCCTAACCTTAAATAAAGGAGGAAATTGAAAAATATGGCTAAAAAGTCAATGATTGCAAAACAACAAAAACCACAAAAATATAAAACAAGAGAATATAATAGATGTAAAATTTGTGGAAGACCACATGCTTATATAAGAAAATATGGAATATGCCGTATTTGCTTTAGAGAATTAGCACATAAAGGAGAGATTCCTGGAGTTAAAAAGGCAAGTTGGTAAAATAGAGGTTAGAAGTTAGAAATTAGAGATTAGAAATAAACTCTGATTGTTACTTCTAAGAAAGAAATAAGATGTAAGAAGAAGATAAAAAAGAACATATTGTTCTAATTTCTAATATCTAACTTCTAGCATCTATCAAAAAAGGAGGTAAGTAAATGAATACAACTGATCCAATAGCAGATATGTTAACAAGAATTAGAAATGCAAATAGTCAAAAATTCAAAACAGTAGATGTTCCATCTTCAAAAATGAAGTTAGCAATAGCAGAAATTTTATTAAATGAAGGTTATATTAAATCATATGAAGAGATTAAAGATGATGCACAGGGAATGATTAGAATTGCATTAAAATATGATGAAAAAGGAACAAAAATAATTTCTGGATTAAAAAGAATTAGTAAACCAGGATTAAGAATATATGCTTCAAAAGAAGAATTACCAAGAGTTCTAAATGGATTAGGAATCGCTTTGATTTCAACTCCAAAAGGAATTATGACAGATAAACAAGCAAGACAAGAAAATGTTGGAGGAGAAGTTCTTGCTTATGTTTGGTAAAATAATGTAAGAAGCTAGAAAGGAGAAGAAAAATGTCTAGAATAGGAAATAAGCCAATTACTGTTCCAGAAGGAGTTGAAGTAAACATTCAAGATCATAAAATTACAGTAAAAGGACCAAAAGGAACATTAGAAAGAGAATTTCACAAAAATATATTGGTAAAAATGGACAATAATGTGATTACTGTTGAAAGACCAAATGATGAACCATTTAATAGAAGTTTACATGGATTAACGAGAACATTAATTTCTAATATGATTCATGGTGTAACAGCAGAATATACAAGAAGTCTAGAAGTAAATGGAGTAGGTTATAGAGCATCTAAGAAAGGAAAAACATTAGTACTTAATGTAGGATATTCTCATCCAGTTGAAATGGAAGAACCAGCAGGAATTACCTTTGAAGTGCCAAATCCTAACCAAATTATTGTAAAGGGAATTGACAAAGAATTAGTAGGTCAAACAGCAGCTGTTATTAGAACAAAGAGACCACCTGAGGTATATAGAGGAAAAGGAATTAAATATGCAGAAGAGCATATTAGACGTAAAGAAGGAAAAACAGGTAAAAAATAGAAGATAAACAACTAAAATCCAAAAAAAGAAAGGAGAAAATCATGATAACAAAGATTGACAGAAAAGCAGAAAGAGTAAGAAGACATAAAAGAGTAAGAACTAAAATTAGTGGAACAGCAGAATGTCCTAGATTATGTGTTTATAGAAGTAATACCAATTTGTATGTACAAGTAATAGATGATGTTGCTCAAAAAACATTAGTTAGTGCATCTACTCTTGATAAAGAAGTAAAAACAAAACATGCTAACAAAGAAGCTGCTAAAGAATTGGGTACTCTTATTGCAAAAAAAGCAAAGGAGAAAAAAATTGATACAGTTGTTTTTGATAGAGGCGGATATATTTATCATGGCGTAGTAAAAGAAATTGCGGAAGCAGCTAGAGAAGCTGGACTAAAATTTTAAAAAACGGTAAAAAGGAGGAAAATAGATTTCATGGAAGAACAAGCAGTTGAATTAAAGGAAAAGGTTGTGGCTATTAATAGAGTTGCGAAAGTAGTAAAAGGTGGTAGAACTTTCCGTTTTAGTGCTGTCGTAATTGTAGGAGATGGTCAAGGACATGTTGGAATTGGAAACGGTAAAGCTTCAGAAGTTCCAGATGCTATTAAAAAAGCGATTGGGGAAGCTAAAAAGAATTTATTAGAAGTTCCAGTAGTAGGAACAACCATTCCACATGAATATGTTGGTGAATTTGGTTCTGCAAAAGTACTTTTGAAACCTGCTCCAGAAGGTAGTGGAATTATTGCTGGTGGAAGTGTTAGACCAGTTTTAGAATTAGCGGGTTATAGAGATATTAAAACAAAAGTAATTGGAACAAACAATCCAAGAAACGTAGTTTATGCAACACTAAATGCTTTACAAAGTATGAAGACTGTTGAAGAAGTAGCAAGAAGAAGAGGAAAGAAAGTAGAAGATATCGTTTAAAATTCATAAGACAGAATAAAAAAGGGAGGTGTAACACATGGAATTAGGTAATTTAAAACCAAGTGAAAGAAAAATAGAAAAGAAAAGAGTAGGTCGCGGAATTGGTTCTGGTCTTGGAAAAACATCTGGAAGAGGACATAAAGGACAAAAAGCTAGAAGCGGCGGTGGAGTAAGACGTGGATTTGAAGGTGGTCAAACACCATTATATAGAAGATTACCAAAAAGAGGATTTACAAATATCCATAGCAAGAATTATACAGAAGTAACTTTAAAAATGCTAAATAAAGCAACAACAGATGAAGTTACAGCTGAAAGTTTAATTAAAGATGGAATTATTCGTAAAGAAAATGATGGAATCGTAGTAATTGCAACAGGAAAATTAGAAAAGAAAGTAAATGTAAAAGCAATAAGAGTAACAGCAAAAGCAAAAGAAGAAATCGAAAAATTAGGCGGAAAAGTTGAGGTGGTAAAAGTTGTTTAAAACAATAGCAAACGCTTTAAAAACACCAGATGTAAGAAAAAAATTACTTTACACCCTAGTATTGATTATAATATTTAGATTTGGATGTTTTATTACAGTTCCAGGGGTTGATGCTATTACATTAAGTGAAACAATGCAATCAGCATCTGGAAGTTTAACAGGATTAATTGATATAATTTCTGGAGGAGCTTTTTCTAGGTTTTCTATTTTTGCGATGACAATTAGCCCTTATATCACAGCTTCTATCGTTATCCAATTATTAGGTATGGTAATACCTGCCTTAGAAAGGTTAATGAAAGAAGGAGGAGAAGAAGGAAAAGCAAAAATTAATCGATATACAAAAATATTAACAATTGTTCTTGCTATTATAGAAGGAACTGGTATTTATATTTCTTATCAAGCTTCAGGAATTTTTATTAATCCAGGATTTTTAACCGGATTTTTAGTAGTACTATCTCTTGTAACAGGTACAGCTATTTTAATGTGGTTAGGAGAACAGATTACTAATAAAGGAATTGGAAATGGAATTTCTATTATTATCTTTATAGGAATTATATCTAGTTTACCAAATGCAGTATTAGCTGTTTACAATATGATTATGGGAACAGGAGCATTTAGTACAACAGGTCTAATTACAGCATTAGCAATTATTGCAGGGGCTATTATATTAGTAGCTGGTGTTGTATTTGTACAACAAGCAGAAAGAAGAATACCTGTACAATATGCTAAAAAAGTAGTTGGAAGAAAAATGTATGGAGGACAAAATACCCATATTCCACTAAAACTAGCAATGGCAGGTGTAATACCAGTTATTTTCGCATCCTCATTTATGACATTTCCTGCTATGATTATTCAAATATTTAATCATGATATAGCAAGTGCTTCAGGTTTTTGGGCTGTATTATATAAATTTTCGATTGCTACCTCATCTACAACCATTACAACAGCAGATGGTGTAACAAGTACTTTGCCAATTGGTTACACAATTGCAAATGCAATCGTTTATTTGTTGCTAATTGTTGGGTTTACATATTTTTATACCTATGCAACTTTCAACCCAGCAGAAGTATCTAATAATATTAAGAAAAATGGAGGATTTATACCAGGAATCAGAGCTGGAAAACCTACAACAGATTATATTTCTGGAATTTTATCAAAATTAACTTTATTTGGTGGAATTTTCTTAAGTATTATTGCAATTTTACCAATGCTAATGAGATTTACCACATTAAATATTGCCTTTGGAGGTACTTCTATTTTGATTGTGGTAGGTGTAGCACTAGAAACGATTCAGCAATTAGAATCACAATTAGTTATGAGACATTATAAAGGATTCTTAGAATAAAATTAGGAACTTAGAATTTGGAATTTGGTAATTAATTACCAAATTCCAATTCTGCTAGAATATCATTTTTTAAGTTATGATATATCATGATTTAGAAAATGATATTACAATAAAGAAAATATTATAAAACAAAAAGATAGTGCAAATTGATTTATGAAAATGTAGGGGCGATTTTAATCGCCCGTTCTTCGAAGAAATTATCAAAGCAAATGAAAAGGAGGAAAAAAATGATCATTATTATGTTAGGTGCACCTGGAACAGGGAAAGGAACCGTTGGAAAATTATTATCAAAGGCACTAGGAATTGTACATATTTCAAGTGGAGAGATTTTTAGAAGCTATGTAAAAAAACAAAATGAATTAGGGAAAGAAATAGAAAACTATATTCAAAAAGGGGTTTTAGTTCCAGATGAATTAGCAATCCAACTGCTTGAAAGAAGATTAAAAGAACCTGATGTAGAAAAAGGAGTTATTTTGGATGGATATCCAAGGACAACAAAACAAGCTAGAGAATTAGACAAACTATTACAAGAACAAGAGAAAAAAGTGAATATTGCTGTTAATTTAAGTTTATCTGATGAAGATATTATTGACAGAATAACGAAAAGAAGAACTTGTCCAAATCCAGAATGTAGGGAAATTTATAATACAGAATTTAAACCTCCAAGGGTGGAAGGTATCTGCGATAAATGTGGAACAAAACTTATTATCAGAGAAGACGATAATGAGGAAACAATCAGAAACCGTTTAAAAACATATCATTCTATTTCAGAGAATCTAATTGAATTTTATAAAAATAAAGATATATTATATACGGTAAAAGTAAATATTCATTCAGAAAATACATCACAAGATATTGCAAAAGAAGTAGAAGAATATTTAAAGGTAAAATAAAGGAAAGAAGGAGAAAAATTGGTTACAATTAAATCAGCAAAAGAAATTGAATGTATGAAAGAAGCTTGTAGAGTAGTTGCTCTTGTATATAAAGAGCTAGAAGAAAGAATTAGACCTGGCATGTCAACTGCTGAACTTGATAAAATAGCAGAAATTAAGATGAGAGAATTAGGAGCGATTCCGGCACAAAAAGGATATGATGTAGGAATTAAAGGGATTCCTCCTTTTCCTGCTGCAACTTGTATTTCTATCAATGATGAAGTTATCCATGGAATTCCTTCTAAACAAAGAATTATAAAAGAAGGAGATATTGTAAGTGTAGATACTGTTGCCTTTAAAAATGGATTCCACGGAGATGCCGCCAGAACTTTTGTAGTAGGAAAAGTTTCAAAAGAAATAGAAAAATTAATAAAAGTAACAAAACAGGCTTTTTTTGAAGGAATTCAATATGCAAAACCTGGCAACAGAGTAGGAGATATTTCACATGCCATAGGGGAATATGTATATGCTAATGGATTTTCTGTTGTACAAGAGTTCCAAGGACATGGGATTGGTAGACAAATGCATGAAGACCCAGGAGTACCAAATGACGGAAAAGCAGGTAGAGGAATTCGATTAGAACCAGGAATGACATTAGCAGTAGAACCGATGGTAATACAGGGGAAACATGACATTTTAGAATTAGAAGATGGGTGGACTATTATTACCAAAGATGGAAGCATGTCTGCACACTATGAAAATACGATTTTAATTACAGAAAAAGAGCCAGAAATATTGACAATTCTATAAAAACATTATATAATAGATAAGCTTATGAAAATAAAAATAAAGGTGTAATTGTAAAATGAGGTGAGAAAATTTGGCAAAAGAAGATGTAATTGAAGTAGAGGGAACAGTGGTAGAGACTTTACCAAATACAAATTTTAAAGTAGAACTTGAAAATGGACATCAAATATTAGCACATATCTCTGGAAAACTTAGAATGAACTATATTAAAATTCTACCAGGGGATAAGGTAAAAGTAGAACTCTCACCATATGATTTAACAAGAGGAAGAATTACTTGGAGAGCAAAATAAATAATGTAAAATAATCTAGTAAAACATAAAATCAACTGAATGCTAGTTCAAACATGTGAAAGAGGTGAAAGAAATGAAAGTAAGACCATCTGTAAAAAAGATATGTGAAAAATGCAAAGTAATCAAAAGAAAAGGTGTTATTAGAGTAATTTGTGAAAACCCAAAACACAAACAAAGACAAGGATAAGAAAACAAAGAAGGGTATAACCCTAAGAAAGAAAAGGTATTTACATAAAATACTTGAAGCGGCTGAATTAGAAGTATTTTATGTTAATATAAAATCTTTTCCTTTTTTATTGGCTTTATAAAGAATTAAAATCCGACTTTATAAAGGCATTTCCCAATAAAATAAGAGAAAGAAATGGAAATTTTTCCAAACATTTCAGGAGGTGTAAAAAATATGGCTCGTATTGCAGGAGTAGATTTACCTAGAGAAAAAAGAGTTGAAATAGGACTTACTTATATTTATGGAATAGGATTAACAAGTTCTCAAAAAATATTAAAAGAAGCAGGAGTAAACCCAGATACTAGAGTAAAAGACTTAACAGACGACGAAGTAAATAATATTAGAAAAGCAATGGAAAACTATAAAGTAGAAGGAGACTTAAGAAGAGAAGTTGCTTTAAATATTAAAAGACTTACAGAAATCGGATGCTATAGAGGTGTTAGACATAGAAGAGGTTTACCAGTAAGAGGACAAAGAACAAAAACAAATGCAAGAACAAGAAAAGGTCCTAGAAAATTAGTAAGCAAATCTAAAAAAACGGTTTAATCCGAAATGAATAAAAATGACCAAATTATATAAGGAGGTAAAAAAGAAATGGCCACAAAAAGTGCAACAAAGAAAACAACAACTAGAAGAAGAGATAGAAAAAATATCGATAAAGGTCAAGCTCATATTCATTCTAGTTTTAATAATACAATCGTTACAATTACAGATGTACAAGGAAATGTAATTTCTTGGGCAAGTGCAGGAGAGCTTGGATTTAAAGGTTCTAGAAAAAGCACACCATTTGCTGCAGGGCAAGCTGCAGAAACAGCAGCAAAAGCAGCTATGGAACATGGATTAAAAGCTGTAGAAGTATATGTAAAAGGACCTGGAACTGGTCGTGAAGCAGCAATTAGGTCACTACAAGGTGCAGGATTAGAAATTAGCATGATAAAAGATGTAACACCAATTCCTCACAATGGATGTAGACCACCAAAAAGAAGAAGAGTATAAAAATCTTAGAAAGGAGAAAAAAGATAATGGCAAGATATAAAGATGAACAATGCCGAATTTGCCGTAGAGAAGGACAAAAATTGTTCTTAAAAGGTTCAAGATGTTATACAGATAAATGTAGTATAACAAGAAGAAACTATGCTCCAGGTCAAAACGGACAAAAAAGAAAGAAATTATCAGAATATGGTACACAATTAAGAGAAAAACAAAAAACCAAATCATTCTATGGAGTAGGAGAAAAACAATTTAGAAAATATTTTGAAATGGCATCTAGCAAAAAAGGAATTACAGGTGATATCTTACTTCAAATATTAGAAAGCAGACTTGATAATGTTGTTTATAGATTAGGATATGGAAGTTCTAGAGCACAAGCAAGAATGTTAATTACACATGGACATTTTGAAGTAAATGGACAAAAAGTAGATATTCCATCTTACTTAGTAAAAGCAGGAGATGTTATTAAAGTAAGAGAAATTAGAAAAGACAGCAAAATTATCAAAGAAAATGTTGAAGTAAATAGCAGTAGACCTGTTCCAGAATGGTTAGAAAAAGATGAAAAAACATTAAGTGGAAAAGTAGTAAGATTAGCATCTAGAGAAGATGTTGATATACCAGTAGAAGAACACTTAATTGTTGAGTTATATTCTAAATAGAATATAATAAAGTTAGTTTATCTAACTTTATATATAAAATTAAGATGGAGGAAAATAGAAAAAAGAGTTTCTAAACTCCAACTTCTAAATTCTAATATCTGTTTGGGAGGTAAAAATGATAGAATTCGAAAAACCTAACATCGAATGTCTAGAAATGAATAGTGAAGAAAACTATGCCAAATTTGTATGTGAACCTTTAGAAAGAGGATATGGGATGACAATTGGAAATTCTTTAAGAAGAATTATGCTTTCTTCTCTTCCAGGAGCGGCTATCACAAGTGTAAAAATTGAAGGTGTAGTACATGAATTTTCTACAATACCAAATGTAGTAGAAGATGTTCCAGAAATTGTTGTAAACTTAAAAGGTGTACGTATTAAAATGCATGATCCAGAAGAAAAACATATCAGAATTGACTTTAAAGGAGAGGGAGAAGTTACAGCAGCAGATATTATTACAGATAGTTCTGTTGAAATTTTAAACAAAGACCTACATATTGCAACAGTTTCTGAAGGCGGAAGCTTACAAATAGACATGACAGTTAATATGGGAAGAGGATATAATACAGCAGAAAAAAATAAACAACCAAATCAACCATTAGGAGTACTACCAATTGATTCTTTATTTACACCAGTAAGAAAAGTAAATTATTCTGTGGAAAATACTAGAGTAGGGCAAATGGTAGATTATGACAAACTAACAATTGAAGTATGGACAGATGAAAGTTTAAAACCATACGAAGCAATTAGTTTAGCAGCAAAAGTAATGACAGGACATTTGGAATTATTCATTGACCTTTCTGAAACAGCAAAGAATACACAAGTTATGGTTGAAAAAGAGGAATCTAAAAAGGAAAAAGTATTAGAAATGCCAATTGAAGAGCTAGAATTATCTGTAAGATCATATAATTGTTTGAAAAGAGCAGGAATTGCAACTGTTGAAGACCTAGCTAATAAAACAGAGGACGATATGATGAAGGTAAGAAATCTAGGAAAGAAATCCTTAGATGAAGTAATTAATAAATTACATTCATTAGGTTTAGAATTTGCGCAAGAAGAAGAATAGAAAAATATAAGAAAGGGTGAAAGAAGTGGCTAAGAATAGAAAATTAGGAATGACAACTGACCATAGACTAGCTGTTCTAAAAAATCAAGTTACAAGTCTATTTGTTTCTGGTAAAATTGAGACAACAGAAAGTAGAGCAAAAGAAACAAAAGCAATTGCTGATAGCTTAATTGCACTAGCAATAAAGGAAAAAGACAACTATGAAATGGTAGATGTAAAAGTAGTAAAAGCAAAACTAGATAGCAAGGGAAATAAAGAAGTAGAAAAAGTAAAAAGCAAGAATGGTAAAGAATATTTAAAAGTTGTGAAAGAAGAAACAACTGAAAAAAGACAAAAAGATATGCCATCAAGATTAAATGCAAGAAGAAAAATTATGAGAAAAACAAATAAAGTAAAAGATGCAAATGGAAAAAATATTGATATCCCAGCAAAATTATTTAATGAAATTGCACCAAAATATACAGATAGAGTAGGGGGATATACCAGAATTCTAAAACTAGGACAAAGGCGTGGAGATGCATCTGAAACTGTAATACTAGAATTAATATAGGTAACTAAATACTGACTGAGAAAATTCGAGAAATAATCTTGAATTACCATAAAAAGGGAATGAGAGCAATAAAAGAAAAAAAGATTTGCTCTCATTTCCTTTGTTTTTCTCTTAAATACTTGCAAAATCTCCACTTTTGTTTTAGATAAAAATATGATATAATAAAAATGTAAAGTAAATGTATTACTTTACAAATCTAAACGAAAAAATGTAAAACATTTTTTAGAAGAAAAGAAGGGAGTTTTACTTATGAAAAGTGCCTCGGCGAGGGACTTAAAATTAGATACAGCAAAAGAAAAAGACATTAAAGACATCATTGAATTACTTTATATTACAGAACCATATCCAGAAGATGAATGGGGATGTGGAACAGAAGAAGAAATGAAAGCTACATTAAATCATCTATTGAGAATTAAAGAAAATAGATTCTCATTAGATAATATATTGGTAGCTAGAAAGGATAATCAATTAGTTGGAATTCTTCTATTTCTAGAAGGAAAAGACATTGATATGTTAACATCTAAAAGTGAAAGTGCAGTAATTGCAATGCAAAAATCTATTATCAACAAAATAAAATTTATGTGGTACATTTTAGAAAACTGGTTTTTAGAAGAATGTTTAGAAGACGAATTTTATATTGCAAACTTAGCAATAAAACCAGAATTCAGAAAACATGGATATTCAAAAATTATGATAAAAGAAGCAAATAAAATTGCCAAACAAAAAGGATATAAGAAACTATCATTACTTGCCAATAATGATAAACTTGTAAAATTTTATGAAACTGTTGGCTTCCAAGTAGAAAACGAAAAAACAAGAAGAATGGTAGCATATATATAAGAAAGGCATTTTGCTAAGCTAGGTCTCTGAAGCAAGTGCAAAATACATGCCACGAGCTAAAGCTCGGGCAAATATAGGTAGCCTAACCTTGTTGTATACGGAAAAATCGCTAAAAATACTGAAATATCAAAGGAAGAGTCGATTTTTCCTATACAATAAAATAACAGACAGAGAGACGGCGATGTCATTAAGTTAAGGAAATTGAAAATCAACCATATATACCTATATTTTATCCGCAAAACTCTCAAGGTTCAAGGGGTAATCCGGCAGCAGTAGGTTGCTTACGCTTTTGCTCTAAAATATAGTTATATATGGTTACTTTCAAAATAAAAAGTTTTTCCTTAACTTAATGACATCGCCGTCTCTCTGTCTATCTTTGCCTGTAATAATTTTCGTTCCATTGACAATTTTAAAAAATATGCTAAAATGAATATGCCACAAAAATGAAATACTAGGAGGAAAAATAAATGAAAAATTACTTATTTACCAGTGAAAGTGTCACAGAAGGACATCCAGATAAATTATGTGATAGCATATCAGATTGTATATTAGATGCATGTTTAGAACAAGATGAAAATTCTAGGGTAGCAGTGGAAACCTTTGCAGCTAAAGATACCATTACAATTGCTGGTCAAATTACAACAAATGCAAAAATTAACGTAGAAGAAATTGCTAGGAACAGAATCAAAGAAATTGGATATGACAATGATAAAACAGATATGGATTATAGAACTTGTAAAATAGAAGGCAACATCGTAAAACAAAGTAGTGATATTGCTATGGGAGTTGATATTGGTGGTGCTGGAGATCAAGGAATGATGTTTGGATATGCTTCAAATGAAACTGCTGAATACATGCCATTTGCTATTATGATGGCTCACAAATTAGCAAAGAAATTAACAGAAGTACGAAAAAATGGAGAAATACCGTATTTAAGACCAGATGGTAAAACACAAGTAACGGTAGAGTACGAAAATGATAAACCCAAAAGGATTGATACAATATTAATATCGACTCAACATCTAGAAGAGTCTAGTTTAGAAAAAATGAAAAAAGATATTAGAGAAAAAGTAATTGATAGAGTTATTGAAGAAAAGTATATTGATGACAAAACAAAATATTTTGTAAATCCAACAGGTAGATTTGTAATAGGTGGACCATTAGGAGATACAGGATTAACAGGAAGAAAAATTATTGTAGATACATATGGAGGATATAGCAGACACGGAGGTGGAGCTTTTTCAGGAAAAGATGGTACAAAAGTAGATAGATCAGCTACATATATGGCAAGACATATTGCGAAAAATATTGTAGCAAATGGTTTTGCAGAAAAATGCGAAATCCAATTAGCCTATGGAATTGGTATGCAAAAGCCTATTTCCATTTATGTGGAAACTTTTGGAACCAATACCATACCAGAAGAAAAAATTGTTCAGAAAATTCAAGAAAAATTTGACTTAACACCTAGTGGAATGATTGATTATTTAGACTTAAAAAAGCCATTTTTTCATAAAACAACGAATTATGGACACTTTGGAAAAATGGACTTACCATGGGAAAAAATAATAAAAATAGATTAAAGACGGATAGAGGAACAGAGCTTTTTTAACAAAAGCTCTGTTCTCCAATTTAATCTATTTTATTTCCTCTGTTTTTTTCTTTTAATATAATGAAGAATTTCCTCGTCGGGAATATCTAAAGCATGAACAATTTTTTTTAAGGTTTCTACTCTAGTCTTATCTTCATCTTTTTCAATCCTTTGCAATTGCCTCCAACTAATATCTACCCTTTCTGCTAATTCTTCTTGGGTGATATTTTTTTAATTCGATTTTCTTTTATCATATTCATCACCAAGACAATTATGTCATTGATAGCTTTTAAAATGTATGACAGATATGTCGAAATGTGGATATTTTTATATATAATATGAAAAGAATAAATTTATGGAAAAGAAAAACTATGGAGGTAATATAGGAAAAGCACAAAAATTAAAAAAGACAATATAATATCCATAGGAGGCACAAAATGGAAGATTTTATATTAAATGGAATCTTATGGACATTAGCTATTTATGGACTAATAGAAATTATAAAAACGATTAGTTTTCATTTTACATATCATCCTGCCAAAACAAAAGGAATGCATTTTATCATTGCTGTAAAAAATATTGGAGAAAGAGCAGAAGGTATTTTAAGACCAATATTATTTCGAAATATTTGTGAAAATGGAAAAGATATGAGAGAAATTGCAATCGTTGATTTAGGTTCTACAGATGAGACAAAAACCATCATTTCAAAGTTAAAACAAGAATATGGAAATATACAATTAATGGACTGGAAAGAATGCAAAGAAATGATTGAAAAAGAAGAAAAAGAACTCTAAAATACTACTTGCAAAATGAGAATTATTTTGATAGACTTAAACAAAAAAGAAAAGAGGACATACCATTGGAAATAAAAGGACAAATAGAAGATATCATTTTTCAAAACGAAATAAATGGTTATACAATATGTACACTACAAACAGAAGAAGATGAAGTGATAACTGCAGTAGGCTATTTGCCTTTTATGCATTCAGGAGATACTGTAAAATTAGTAGGAAAATATGTAACACATCAAGAATATGGAGAACAATTTAAAATAGATACATTTGAAAAAATTTTGCCAGAAACTTTAGAAGGATTAGAAAAGTATCTAGCAAGTGGAATTGTAAAAGGAATTGGAGCATCTACGGCACATAAAATTATTGAAACATTTGGGGAGGAAACTATATCCATTTTTAAACTACATCCAGAAAAACTTTCTACGATAAAAGGGATATCTAAGAAAAAAGCAACAGAAATGGCGATAGAATTTAATGAAAAATGGGAATTATGGCAAATTGTAGGATTTCTAGAAAGATTTGGTGTTAGTAGCTCTAACAGTAAAAAAGTGTATGATAAATTAGGAAAAAATGCGATTGAAGAAATTGAAAAAAACCCATATATTTTATTAGACATTGCCTATGGGGTAGATTTCAAACAAATTGATAAAATAGCAATGGGCTTAGGTATTGAAAACAATCATCCAAAACGAATTGAAAGTGCCATAAAATATGCACTAATCTTAATCACTTACAATGGGCATACTTGTGTCATAAAAGAAAATCTAATGCAATTTGTTATGGAATTAATCCATGTAACTAAAGAGGAAATAGAAGATAAAATCATCGATTTGAAAGTAAAAAAGGAAATTGTTGTAGAACAAAGAGATGATGTTGAATGGATATATTTGTATCCATTTTATAAAGCTGAAAAGAATGTAGCTGAAAAAATTCTACAACTACAACACTGCAAAAATACCAAACAAATAAAAAATATTGATATGGAATTAAAAAAACAAGAAAAAGAATTTAAAATAGAATTATCAGATGAACAAAAAGAAGCAATTCATTTAGTAAATAGTGATAATGTATGTATTATTACCGGAGGACCAGGAACTGGAAAAACAACAATTATAAAAAATATGATAGAACTCTATCAGCAAAAAGGAATGAAAGTAGTATTGTGTGCTCCAACAGGTAGAGCGGCCAAGAGAATGACAGAACAAACAGGAGTAGAGGCAAAAACGATTCATCGTTTATTGGAAATTGGAAAACTACAAGAAGAAAGTCAACTAGAAACTGTAGATTATGATGTAAGTCCAGTAAATGCAGATGTTATTATTATAGATGAGATGTCTATGGTAGATATTTTTATTATGAATTACATAATGAAAGGTATATTTTTAGGTACTAAGGTGGTATTTGTTGGAGATAGCAATCAATTACCTTCTGTGGGACCTGGCAGTGTATTGAAAGATTTAATTGAATCAGAGAAAATTAAAACCATTCAGTTAAATAAAATTTTTAGACAAGCAGCCCAGAGTGATATTATTGTAACAGCACATAATGTTAATAACGGGAAAAGCTTTACGAAAAAAGAAGAAAAGCAGAAAAAAGATTTTTTCTATATTAAAGAATCAAATCCAGAAAGGATATTAAATCAAGTCATTTCTTTATCCAATGGTAGATTAAAAAATTATGGAGAATATGATTTCTTTAAAAATATTCAAATCTTAACACCTACTAAAAAAGGGATGTTAGGAACAAAAGAATTAAATAAGAGATTACAAGAGGTTTTAAATCCTCAAAACAATGGTAAAAAAGAAAAGAAATATGGAGACATTATTTTTCGTGAAGACGATAGAGTAATGCAGGTAAAAAATAATTATGATATATACTGGGAGAAACAAGAAGAAACAGGAAGCGGAGTATTTAATGGAGAGCTTGGTTATATTAAAAAAATAGATGATGAAAATAAGCAAGTAAAAGTAGAATTTGATGATGAAAAAGAAGCATGGTATACATATGCAGAACTAGAACAATTAGAACATGCTTATAGTATTACAATACATAAATCACAACGGAAGTGAATTTGATGTAGTAATTTTGCCAATTCCAGCATCATCACCTATGCTGTTAACGAGAAATTTATTATATACTGCACTAACACGTGCCAAAAAATTGTTAATTGTAATTGGTTCAGATAAGATTATTGATTTTATGGTACAAAATGCTGATAGCAAGGTTAGAAACACTGGATTACAATATAAATTAAAAACATTAGAATAAAAAATGGGGGGCTTATTTTAGGAGGAAATATGCTAAAATTAGTCCTAGATTTATTATATCCACCAGTATGTGGAATTTGTGGAAAAATTGATCAAAAGGAATTATGTCCTAAATGTGCTATAAAATTAAGAAACCTAGAAAAAGCAAGATTATATGCTTATCCACATACTCATTTTGAAAAGCATTTTTATTTATTTCCTTATGAGGGGATTATAAGAGAAAAGTTAATACAGTATAAGTTTCAAGGCAAAAGCTATTTATCTACTTTTTTTGCAAAAATTTTACAAAATCATGAAAAAATGAGTAGACTTTTGGAAAAATATGATATAATAATTCCAGTTCCTATGTATAGTAAAAAAGAAAAATTAAGAGGATATAATCAAACTGCATTAATAGCAAAGGAAATAGCAAAAGCTTATCAAAATTTAATATATGATGGAAAAAGTTTACAAAAAATAAAAGACACAAAAATGCAGAGTTCTTTAAACAAGAAGCAGAGAAAGAATAATATAAAAAACGCATATAATGTAATAAATCAGCAAAAAATAAAAGATAAAAAAATAGTTTTATTAGATGATATTTATACAACAGGTGCTACAGCAAATGAATGCAGTAAAATGTTAAAACAGGCAGGTGCAAAAGAAATTTTAGTTGTTACTATTGCAAAAGATTAAAATTTAATTATCAAAAGAAAGGAATGTATTATGGAAGATTTGGTAGAAAGTATATTAGATTATGTAAGAGCGGATTATACAGATTATGCCATTATGATTAATGGAGAATGGGGAAGCGGAAAAACCTATTTTTGGAACCATAAAATCAAGAACAAAATCGAATCTTTACAACTAAATGGAAAGAAATATACTACTATTTATATGTCATTATATGGTATTTCAAATTTGGAAGATATCAGTAAAAAAATTTTTATTGAAACAACACAACTTATGGATAAGAACTTAAAAAAATATATGAATAGCAATAACCAGACTTCTATTCCAGAATATGCTAAAAACGGACTAGACATGGCGAACTTCTTTGGAGTAACACAAAATGGAGATAAAATTGATTATGAACAATTTTTCTCAACAGATGATAAAGTATTATGTTTTGATGATTTAGAGAGAGCAAATGTAGATGTTATTGATATTTTAGGATATATTAATAACTTTGTAGAACATGACCATATAAAAACCATTATTATTTGTAATGAAAAAGAATTATCTACCAAATTAAAAAGTTCTAATTTAGAGATGAAAACATTTATTGCTACTTATTTATTGGACAAAGAAGGAGACCTACTAGAAAAAGATAAACCCATGGTAGAAAAAATAAGAGATACTATAGAATACGTCTTCGATAAAGCAAACGATTATGAAAGAATTAAAGAAAAATTGATTGGGGAAACTTTTGAATATGCACCTGAATTTAGTTATATTATTAATGGAATTTTAATGAGATATGAAAAAAATAAAGACCTCATTCGATTTTTAAGAGAAAATACGAATTTGATCACTTCTACATTTAATAAAAGTGGAACCAGAAATCTTAGAATATTAAAACATTCCTTAAATGATTTTAAAAGAATTTATGAAGTAGTAAGCAAATATTATCCTAATACCAATAATAGAGTATTACAAACTATGTTAATTTTTACGATTGCCATCTCTTTTGAAATTAAAGCAGGTAAGGTTACAAAAGATAAATTTGCAAACATAGAAAATAATGAGGAATACAAATTGTTATTGGTATCTTCAAGAACATTAATGGATAATCGACAATTTTATATTAAAGAATTTGACAATAATTATTACTACAATTTTAAATCAGATTTCCGATTCTTTAAATTTATTGAAATTTATGTAAGAACAAGAATATTTAATATGAAAGTATTTAAAGATGACATGGAAGTGATTGTAAATACTATTGATACGGATAAGCTTCCAGCATATAAAAGATTATTAACAGAAGAGTATTGGAAAATATCAGATGATCAATTTGGAAAAGTAATAGAACAAACATTAGATGATGTAAAAAATGGAAAACTACGTTTAATTGATATTGTAAAATTATATGCATATTTTAGCTATTTTGTGGAAAAAGGTCTTATCGATTATGATATTAAAACCATTAAAAGTGTATTTTTCAATGGAATGAATATTGCATCATTAACATCACAATACTGTGATAATGTAAAAGAAGAACTTTCTCAAATTATCATTGATGATGTCAATATTGAAATGAATGACATATTAGAACATTTTGCAGAACTAAACGCAAAACTAAAAGATAAGATGTATATGGAATTAGCAGAGGATATTTTCAAAAATATTCCAATGAGGATGGAGACATTTTACGAAAGATTTGCAAAAGAATGTATGGATATTCCTATTTTCAAATATTACGATGTATTCCAATTATTCCAAAGAATTTCTTGTGCAAGCAATGAAGATATTGTAACAATTAAAGAAATTTTAATGAAACGAGTGGAAAAACATAAACAAGAAATTGAACCTGAGATGAAAAATATGGCACAATTAAAACAGATTATTGACGACTATATCAAAGGAAAAGACATTGGAATCAAAATTGTCATGTTACAAGAATTCTCAGAAACTCTTGGTTATTTATTAGAACAATATATATAAAGCAAGGAAGAACAATTCTTAAAATAATGTATAAAATTTTCCTATTTTGTAATAATAAAGGTAGACATAAATAAAAAAGGAGGGAAAATTTTGAAAGCAACAGGTGTCGTTAGAAGAATTGATGATTTAGGAAGAATTGTGATTCCAAAAGAAATAAGAAAAACTTTGCATATTAAAGAAGGTGACCCTTTAGAAATTTTTACAGATAGAGAAGGTCAAGTGATTTTGAAAAAATATTCCCCAATTGGAGAATTATCAGAATTTGCAACAGGATATGCGGAAACATTAGCAAAGACAACAGGCCATATTGCTTGTATTACAGATAAAGATACTATTATAGCAGTAGCTGGGGGAGGAAAAAAAGAATATTTAGAACAGAATTTAAGTGAAGAAATTGAAAAAATAATGGAAAATAAAGAGGTATATACAAGTAAGGAAAACAATGAATTAGCACTTCCGCTAATACAAAATGATAATAAAGAAAGAAGATATCATGCACAAGTGGTTTATCCTATTATATCAGACGGAGATGCTATTGGAACGGTCATATTACTTTCCAAAGATCAAAACACAAAAATGGGAGAGACAGAAGTAAAAGTGGCTGGCTCAGCAGCAGGTTTTCTAGGAAGCCAGATGGAAATATAGAATTAAGAAGAATCCTTTCTAGAGAAGAAAGGATTCTTTTTATAAAATGTGTCAATTTGAACAGAGATTTTGACAGTATTTTATCTGAACATCATTTTTAAATCTATGAAGTTCATGAAATACTGTCAAAATCTTTTCTCAAATTAATAGTAGAAATTTCAATGATTATTGATTTTACTTTCCTTTATATATTGCAGAAATAAGCATATTTGTGATATAATATTTTCCAGAAAAATAGGAAGGAATGTGAAAAAATGAAAGCAATTGAGATAAGAAATAAATATTTAAGTTTTTTTGAAAGACATGGACATAAAATTATACCGAGTAGCTCACTAATACCGGAAAATGATCCTTCTGTATTATTTACAACAGCAGGAATGCAGCCATTAATTCCATATCTTTTAGGAGGGAAACATCCAGAAGGAAAAAGATTAACGGATTATCAAAAATGTGTAAGAACGGTAGACATTGAAGATGTAGGAGATAACCGCCATTTAACCTTCTTCGAAATGTTAGGAAATTGGTCTTTAGGAGATTATTTTAAAGAAGAATCCATTCAAATGAGTTATGATTTTCTAACAAAGGAATTAAACATCCCAGTTGAAAAGATTTCCGTTACTTGTTTTGCGGGAGATGAAGATGCTCCAAGGGATGAGGTATCTGCAAAATGTTGGGAAAAAGCTGGAATTCCAAAAGAAAGAATCTACTTTTTTGGGAAAGAAAACAATTGGTGGATTGCAGGAAATGAAGGACCTTGCGGACCAGATACTGAAATGTTTTATGATACAGGGAAACCAGCATGTGGACCAAATTGTGACCCAAGTTGCGACTGTGGAAAATATGTAGAGATTTGGAATAATGTATTTATGGAATTCTTCAAACATCCAGATGGCACTTATACAAAATTGGAACAAAAAAATGTAGATACAGGATTAGGCTTAGAAAGAATGACCATGTTATTACAAGGAAAAGAAACACCATATGAAATTGAACTATTTTCACCAGTTATGGATAGACTTAAAGAACTAACAAGAGTGGATAATATCAATAGTAGAAGAATCGTAGCAGAACATTTGCGCTCAAGTATGATGATTATTTGCGATGGGGGAAGACCAAGTAATATAGAAAGAGGGTATATTCTAAGAAGATTAATCCGTAGAATGACAAGACATTTAAGAAAATTAGAAATTAATTTAGACGAGATTGGAAATTTAGTAGATATTTATGTAGAAACATTAAAAGATATGTATCCAGAATTATTAGTTAATAAAAATACAATTAAAGATGTTTTAATAGAAGAAAAAAATAAATTTGTAAAGACATTAGAAAATGGAGAAAGAGAATTTAAGAAGGCAGTAGAAAAGGCTAAAAGAGAAGGGAAAAATAAAATTGATGGACAAACCGTGTTTAACCTTTATGAAACTTATGGTTTCCCACAAGAAATTACGGTAGAACTTGCAAAAGAACAAGGAATGGAAGTAGAATTAGAACAATTTGATAAACTTTTCAAAGAGCATCAAGAAAAATCAAGATTAGGCTCTGAACAAAAATTTAAAGGAGGATTAGCAGAACAAAATGAAAAGACAATTGCTTATCATACAGCAACACATCTCTTGCATAAAGCCTTAAAACTTGTATTAGGAGATCATGTAGCACAAAAAGGGTCTAATATTACAACAGAAAGATTAAGATTTGACTTCTCACATCCACAAAAAGTAACACCTGAAGAGTTAAAGAAAGTAGAAGATATTGTAAACGAACAAATTCAAAGAGATTTACCAGTTGTTTGTGAAGAAATGAGTTTAGAAGAAGCAAAAAAATCTGGTGCAATTGGTTTGTTTGAAAATAAATACGGAGAAAAAGTAAAAGTATATACAATAGGAGATTTTAGCAAAGAAATTTGTGGTGGACCACATGTAGAGCATACAGCTCAACTTGGAAAATTTAAAATAAAAAAAGAAGAAGCAAGTTCTTCTGGCGTTAGAAGAATAAAAGCTGTTCTAGAATAAGAGAGTATAAAGAAGAAAATAGTAGGAGTGATTTTAATCGCCCTATGGATAAATTAAAGATATTGTAAAATAATTTATGAAAAAATGTAGGGGCGATTTTAATCGCCCGTTCTTCGAAGAAACTACTTAAAGCAAAGATATTATAAAGGGAGGAATCAAAATGGAAGATTGTATTTTTTGTAAAATAATAAAGAAGGAGATCCCTTCTGAAATAGTATATGAAGATGAAGGTATTATAGCATTTAAAGATATTAATCCAGCAGCACCAATTCATATTTTAGTAATACCTAAGAAACATATTTCATCTATTGTAGAAATAAAAAAAGAGGATGAAGCAATTATAGGAAGAATATATTCTGTTATTAATAAAATTGCAGAAGATATAGGGATTAAAGAAAAAGGATTTCGTGTTATATTAAATTGTGGAGAAGATGGAGGCCAAGAAGTAAAACATATACACTTCCACTTATTGGCTGGTAAAAAATTAGGGCAAAAAATAGTGTAATTTTCCGAAAAATGTGGTATAATAAATATATATGACAAAATATTAGACAGAAGAAAAGGAGGAAGTATCATGAGAAATAGTAAATATGGTAAATTTTTAACAGTTCTATTAATTATTGCAATTATTGCCATTGTTGGATTATTAATCTTCTTTGGTATTGATATGTACCAAAAATATTATTTAGATTCTCAAGCAGAAAAAGTATTAGAACAATTTGAAGGAAGCCTTGTAACAGGAAACGAAGAAGAGAATAATAATACTACTACTAATACGCAGAATACAACAGATAATCCATTTTCAGAATTAGAAGATGTTAATTTCGCAGGTGGAGGTTCATCATCTAATGTTGTAATGTATGAAGATTATATTGTACTAGGACGCATTGAAATTCCAAAAACGGGAAGAGATTATCCAATCTTACATAAAGTAACAACAAGGTCATTGGAAATTGCTGTTGCAACTATTTATAGTCCAGGAATTAATGAAGTAGGAAATACTGTTATTATGGGACATAATTATAGAAATGGTACTCTTTTTTCAAATAATAAAATGCTAGAATTAGGAGATAAAATTTATATTACAGATAATACAGGTAGAAGAATTAGCTATACAATTTATAATAAGTACGAAACAGACGAAAACGATGCATCTTATATGACAAGAGATACTCAAGGAAAAAGAGAAATTTCTTTATCAACTTGTACAGATGAAGGAAATAAAAGATTAATTATTTGGGCAAGAGAAGACTAAAAAAATTAGAAAAATGCTTGACAAAATAAGTTGAAATAGAGTAAAATAGAATAGTCATGGGAAATGACTATTCTATTGTGGTGGATGTAGCTCAGTTGGTTAGAGCGCTAGTTTGTGGCACTAGAGGCCGTGGGTTCGAGTCCCATCTTCCACCCCAGCACTAAATATATTGGGATGTAGCCAAGCGGTAAGGCACCAGACTTTGACTCTGGCATTTCGGCGGTTCGAATCCTCCCATCCCAGCCAGCAAAAAATATCTATTTCACTTTATTTAAAAAAGGAAATAGATATTTTTTTATTGTATAGGAAACTTCGCTAGAAATTTCCAGAGAAATAAGGTTAAGTTACCTATGCTTTTGTGCGATAGCAAAGCCATTTTTCTTATTGTAAGAAATATTTAAATTTCCTGTTACTAAAAAAAGAAATGCTTTCATTTCTTAAGAAGGGAGAAAAAATGAATATCTCAAAAAATAATTTAGAGAATATGCCAAAAAAAGTAAACCCAAGGTTTTCAGTCATTATGTGTGCATATAATCTAGAAAAAATCGTGAATGTTGCGATTGAAAGTGTTTTGAATCAGAAATTTGATAATTATGAATTAATTATTGTCAATGATGGCTCATCAGACAATACATTAGAAGTCTTAAAAAAATATGAAGAAAAAGCAAATGGAAAAATTAGGGTAATTAATAATAAAAAAAATATAGGACTAAGTGCATCAAGGAATAAAGCAATTAGACAAGCAAAAGGAGAATATATTGTACATTTAGATGGAGATGATACCCTATATAATAGAAATACTTTAGCAAATATTGATGCTACCATTGGAGACCAAGACTATGATATTATTTATTTTGGCGTACAATATGTAGGGGGAGGAAATAAGCTATATCTTCCTAATGCACAAAATTCTACAAGGGAAGCAAGAATAGTGTGTGATATGCATTTTGCAGTAGCTAGCAAAGTTTGGAGAAAAGAATTTTTAGAAAAAAATAATTTAACATTTATTGAAGGAATGTACTACGAAGATATGGTATATTCAATAAAAGCTGCGATAAAAGCAGAAAAAACAACTTTTAGAGCGATTCCTATTTATGTATACTACAGAAATAGAGAAGGAAGTATTATGGCAACACCTAATATAAAAAGGTGTAAAGATATGTATAAAATGCTTTATCATCTTATGGAACTATATGAAGAAACACCAGAAGAGCTACAACCATACTTATTAAGTTTTATAAAAAATGAAACTTTTGGGGTGCCAATAAGAATTGATGCTATTTTAAAATCCTTAAAAGATGCTACTTATACACCTGTATTTCCAAAAAGAAATTATGTTTTTACAGAGGAAATACCAACCATTATTGAAAAAGAAACAATAGAGGATACAAAAGTTGTGCCAATAGATCAATCCAAACCAAAGAGAAAAACAGGGAAAAAAAGAGTAGCAAATACACATGAATCAGAAAATCTAAAATTAATTAAATAAAAAATACTTAATACGAAAGAGTGAATACATCATATATAATGAAATTCACTCTTTTTTGATAATAGGAAACTATATGAAATTTCAAGATTTCACAACATGAAGTGAAAATGAAATGTAAGAGATTTTTATCCAACCCATGAACTTATATTTTTTCATAAAACTCTCAAGGTTCAAGGAGTAATCCGGCAGCTAGATAAGCTGTTCGAGCTTTTATTTCAAAATATAAGTTCATGGCTGGATGTATAAGAATTTTTATTTTCAAAAGAAAGGTAAGAGGAGATTAGATTATGGTGACGAAAATATATATAGTTAGGCACACACAAACAGTGGGAAATGTAGAAAAGCGCCTGACAGGAAGAAAAGATTATGAAGTAACAGAAGAAGGGAAAAAATATATAGGATTGCTTACTGAAAGACTAAAGGACACAAAGTTTGATAAAAACTATTCTAGTATTTCAGGAAGAGCCATAAAAACAATAGAACCAATTGCAAAACTAAATCATTTACCAATCGAAACATCTGAAGATTTATGCGAAATGAATTTTGGAAAATATGATGGAATGAAATGGGAAGAGGTAAACAAAATCGATCCGAAAATACATGAAGAACATGTAAAAACAAATGAAATCAAAGGGATCGAAGGACAAGAAACTAGTAAAGAAGTAGCAACAAGAATGGATCATTATATCAGAAGTAAAGCAAAAGAAAATGAAGGAAAAACGATATTAATTAGTTCTCATGGAGTTGCAATTGAAGCTTTTTTGAGAAACATAACAGGGGAACCATTTACAGAGAAAAGAGAAGAATATAGCCAAAAAAATACAAGCTTAAATATTGTAGAATATGACACAGAAAAAGATAAATTTCAATTGGTTTTGCAAAATGATATAAAACATTTAGAAAATAATGAAGATAGTGTAAAGTAATTTGTAAAAAATGTAAGGGCAATTTTAATCGCCCGTTCTTCGAAGAAATTACTTAACCGCAAAGATATTTTAAAGGAGAGAAAAAAATGAGAGTTTGTCTTATTATGCCAAATGTATTTCCAGTGCCTGCTACAAAAGGAGGGGCAACAGAAACTTTAATGACCAATCTACTAAAAGAAAATGAAAAAGAAGGGAAGATAGATTTTGCTTGTGTTAGTGTTTATGAAGAAAATGCAGAAAAATTAAGTAAACAATATCAATATACAAAATTTATTTATATCGACCAAAAAAGAGATAATTTAGATTTAACATTTGCAAGCAATGATACATTCTTTAAAGCATATATGGATGAAATAAAAAAACAAATCCATCCAGAGGATTATGATTTTATCATTGTAGAAGGTGGGGACATTTCGGGATATGAATATCTTTTAAAACATTTCCCAAAAGAAAAATGTTTGGTACATATTCACGGAGTCGCATTAGGAAATAATCAGGTTAATAAACAAATCTATCATAAATTCATAGCTATTAGCAAATTTACACGTGAAATGATAAAACAAGATGGTAAAATAAAAGATAATCAAATTGAATTATTGTATAATGCAATTGATGTAAATGAATTCTATAAAACAATACCAGAGGAGGAAAAAAGAGAATTAAGAAGGAAACATGAAATTGACGAAGAAGATATAGTGATTCTATTTATTGGAAGAACTATTCCTGAAAAAGGAGTAAAAGAGTTAATCAGCAGTTTCAGAAACATGAGCAACATAGAAAGATGCAAATTATTGATTGTAGGTAGTGCAAATTATGGAGAAAGGGTAAAAACGCCATATGATTACGAACTAGAAAAAATTGCAGAGCCAATTAAAGATAAAATTAAATTTACAGGATTTATTGATAATCACGATTTGTATAAAATTCAAAATATAGCGGATATTGCAGTTGTTCCTTCTATGTTTGAAGAACTTTTTGGACTTGTTGTAGTTGAAAATATGAGTAGTGGATTACC
>CALXRW010000005.1 GCA_944390965.1 uncultured Clostridia bacterium | reverse complement strand
CAACAAGGTTAAGTTACCTATGTTTTTGTGCGATTGCGAAGCAATCTGTACATGTGGCGAAGCCACTTTTCTTATTGTATAAAAACCTTTATATTTCTTTTTCTAAAAAAATGTGTTATAATAAGAAATGTGTTATAATAAGATTTGAAAAAGAATTGAGATAACTGAAATGTAGTGTCTATAAAAAATGATAAAAAAGATAGTGTAAAGTAATCTATGAAAACATTATTAGAAACGAAAAAGAATATCTCAAAATTTTGGAATATATAAAAACAAATCCATTAAAATGGAAAGGAGACAAATATTATAGATAGTGTAAAGTAATTTATGAAAAAATGTAGGGGCGATTTTAATCGCCCGTTCTTCGAAGAAATTACTTAAAACAATATTATAAGAAGAGGTAGTAAAATGAGAACTAGAATTCCTTTAAAATACAATATGGTAAAAAAATATCCTAGCCTTCATGAGTTTATGATGAGTACAAGTGAAGAATATAAAGAAAAGTTTACAAGTGGAAAATATATATCTATTTGTGATATGCTAGGAATTAAAGAAGAAGAAATATCTCCAGAAAAAATACATGAGGCGTTTAGAAAAATGTCACTTAAAGTTCATCCCGATTTGGCTGTATCATTAGAGCAATCTACAGAGAATTTAGAAGATGTACAAAAAGATATAGTCAGTATCAATGAACGTTTTTGGAGAAAAAGAAATGAAAGAAAATTTTTAGATGATTATAAAAATTTTATAGAACAAATTAGACATGAAGAAAAAGAAAGAGAAGAGTTCGAAAAGAGAAAATACGAAGATGAAAAAAGAAAAAAATTGCAAGATGAAGAGGAAAAAAGAAATGAAGAAATAAAAAGAAAATTAAAAGAGGAAAAAGAAAGAGAGCAGAGCATATATTTTCAAAGAGCATCAGGAGATAAAGTGAAAATTGAAAAAATGCAAGGACAAAGACCATATTCAACTTTTAGCAGTAAAATTTGTCCATATTCACTATATCGCTATCGTATTTCAGAACAATGGAATGGAGCTAATTTTGATTATATGGTATATACGCATGAAAACATTAATTTTGAATCTTTAAGAGAGAACATAGGAAAACTAAGACTATATTCTTCTACTTTGTTTAGTAGAAAGCACTTAATAGAATCTCTAGCTAAGAGAAGTGGATATATTGGAGAATTGAACAAAAAAACTTTTGAAATCTCATACCAACCTTTTGTAGAAGATTCTTTTAAAAGAGAAGAAAGAGAATTAAGAGGAACAAAAAAGGATTTTGAAAAGGGGAGAATAGGAACAAATATAGATTTTTCAAGAAGAATTATAAAAGTTGGGACTGTATCAAAAGGAGAAGAAAACTTTGGAATTTATAAGTTAATACCAATAGGGAAAAGACAAAATGGTAGAAGAGAAAAATTATTTGTTATGGATGATGTAACAGAAGAACAGTTAGATGATATTCATTATTGTGAATTTATAAGAAAAATTGACCAAGATGAGAACTTCTTAAAGGAAAGAAGAATAGCAGAAGATTTATATTGCATAGGAAGCATTTATCAAGAAAATAATCAATATGAATGTGTTGTACCAGAAGAATTAGATGAGTTTTTTGTAAAAAAAGATCAAAAACAAGAAAAAGGTGAAAGATAAAAATGGGAAAAGTGATATGGAAACCGGGAACTTTTATTTATCCACTCCCTGTTGTTATGGTAACATGTGGAACCATAAAAAAATCAAATATTATTACTGTTGCATGGACAGGAATATTAAATACAAACCCTGCAACAGTTTATATTTCTGTTAGACCAGAAAGATATTCATATAAAATGATAAAAGAACAAGGTGAGTTTGTTATTAATCTTACTACGAAAGAATTAGCATTTGCCACTGATTGGTGTGGTGTAAAAACTGGAGCAAAAATAGATAAATTCAAACAAATGCATTTAACAAAAGAAAAAGCACAATTTGTAAAAGCTCCTTTAATAAAAGAAAGTCCTGTTTCCATTGAATGTAAAGTAATAGATATTAAAGAACTAGGGAGCCATCATATGTTTATGGCAGAAGTGTTGTCTATTGATGCAGATGAAAAATATATAGATGAAACAGGGAAATTTGATATTAATAAATGTAATTTAATTACTTATGCAAATGGAAACTATTATACTTTAGGAAAGCCAGTTGGAAAATTTGGTTTTTCTGTAAAAAAGAAAAGATGAGGAGAAACATGAATAGAGTCATATTAGGAATTTTATTAATCATTTGGGTTAGTACAATTTTTATGTTTTCCCACCAAGGTGGAGAGCAGTCAAGTGGTACAAGTCAGGGAACAGTAAGAATAGTTTTAGAGAATATCATACCAAACCATTTAACAGAAAATCAAAGAGAGGAACTCATTCAGAAAATAGAGCCCTTCATTAGGAAACTTGCCCATTATGTCATCTATATAATAGGGGGAATTTTAATATATTCCTTTATGACAACTTTTTTAGTGAAAAGGCCTTTTATACTTAGCCAAATAGTAGGAACAGTTTATGCTATAACAGATGAATGGCATCAATATTTTATTCCTGGAAGAAGTGCACAAATAACAGATATTTTTTTAGATTCCTTTGGTATTTTAACAGGAATTATACTAACTATTTTATTGCAAAAATTATATAATAAAATATGGAACAAAAAAACTGAAACAAAATCAATGAAATAGTTGACATATTAAGGAAAATATGATAAAGTATATAAGCATGTATTTTATTGTAAATACATATCACATCGTAAACAAAAATGCTTCAGAAAAATAAACGGAGGTGTATTGAAATGGCCGCAAAAGGACCAAGAGAATCCATTACATTAGAATGTACAGAATGCAAGAGAAGAAACTATATGACATCAAAAAATAAAAGAAATAATACAGATAGATTAGAAATAACAAAATATTGCAAATTCTGCAAAAAACGTACCCCACACAAAGAAACAAAATAACCTTTTAGGAGGAAATGAAATGGCAAACAAAGAAAAAGAAGGAAAAGAAAAACGCCACTTTTTTAAAAATTTCAAGGCAGAATTAAAAAAAGTTATTTGGCCAACACCAAAACAAGTTGTTAACAATACAATAGCAGTTATTGTTGTTGTACTAATTACAGCTGCAATTGTATTCGTATTAGATTTAGCATTTGAAGGTTTAAACACTTATGGAATTAACAAATTAAAAGGAATTGTTCAAACAGAGGATACATCTACAGAAAATGTAGTAAATACTAATACTATCGAAAATACAGACAATACAACAACAGAAGGAAATACAGAGGTAGAAGAGAATAGTAATGAATCTACAGAAAATGTATCAGAAAGTGCAAACGAAAGTGTGCAAGAATAAATACCTTAGTGGAAAATATAAAAAAGGAGGCTAACCAATGTCTCAAGAAGAAAAAAAAGAACCAAGATGGTATGTAGTTCATACCTATTCTGGATACGAAAATAAAGTAAAAACAGATTTAGAAAAAACAGTTAAAAATAGAGAACTTGAAGATTTCTTCTTTGATATTGTAGTTCCAATGGAAGAACAAATTGAAATAAAAGATGGTAAAAGAAAAACCAATTTAAAAAAAGTTTTTCCAGGTTATGTACTAGTAAAGATGATTGTAACAGAAGAGTCTTGGTACATTGTAAGGAACACAAGAGGTGTTACAGGATTTGTAGGATCAGGAACAGACCCTATTCCATTAACAGAAGAAGAAATTAGAAGTATGGGATTTGAAGTTCCAACAACCATTACTGTGGATTATGATGTCAATGATACTGTACGAGTATTAAATGGACCTTTAGAAAACTTCACAGGAGTGATTCAAGAAATTAATAAAGAAAAAAATAAAGTAAAAGTATTAGTTTCTATGTTTGGAAGAGAAACACCAGTAGAGTTAGAATTCTCTCAGGTACAGAAAATTTAAAAATAAAAAGGAGGCTGTCTTAAAATGGCAGAGAAAGAAGTAAAAAATGTAATTAAATTGCAAATTGAAGCTGGCAAAGCAACTCCAGCCCCACCAGTAGGACCTGCTTTAGGTTCAAGTGGTGTTAATATTATGCAATTTGTTAAAGAATTTAATGATAGAACAGCAAATCAACCAGGAATGGTTATACCAGTGGTAATTACAGTATATGCAGACAAATCTTTTGAATTTATTACAAAAGTACCACCAGTTGCAGTTTTAATTAGAAAAGCGTTAAAAATTGAAAAAGGTTCAGGAAAACCAAACAAAGAAAAAGTTGCTACTATTACAGAAGAACAAGTAAGACAAATAGCAGAGCAAAAAATGGAAGATTTAAATGCAGCATCAATAGAAGCTGCTATGAAGATGGTTAAGGGAACTGCTCGTTCAATGGGCGTTGTCTGCAAATAATTAGCGGCGTATTACTTCGTTATCCATCGCATAAAAAGTAAAAACAATTTTAGTATGTTATAATTATTAACATAAATAAAGGCTATTAGCAAAAAATGGGAGGAGAAATCCGTTATTACCAAAAGGAGGAAAAATATGAAAAGAGGAAAAAAATATCTAGAAGCAGAAAAGTTGATAGATAAAACAAAATCTTATTCAGCGAAAGAAGCAATTGAAACAATTTTAAAAATGCCAAAAGCAAAATTTGATGAAACTTTAGAATTACATGTTAAATTAGGTGTTGATTCAAAACAAGCTGATCAACAAGTTAGAGGAACTGTTGTACTTCCACATGGTAAAGGAAAAACATTAAAAGTATTAGTATTTGCAAAAGGAGATAAAGCAAAAGAAGCTGAAGAAGCTGGAGCTGACTTTGTGGGTGCAGAAGAATTAGTACCAAAAATTGAAAAAGAAAATTGGTTTGAATATGATGTTATTGTTGCAACACCAGATATGATGGGAGTAATTGGAAGATTAGGTAAAGTATTAGGACCAAAAGGATTAATGCCAAATCCTAAATCTGGAACTGTTACTATGGACGTAAAAAAAGCAATATCTGAAATTAAATCTGGTAAAGTAGAATATAGATTAGACAAAACCAATATTATTCATTTAGGATTTGGAAAAGTATCTTTTGGAGCAGAAAAATTAACTGAAAATTATAATACAGTCATGGAAGCAATAAATAGAGCAAAACCAGCTGCTGCAAAAGGACAATATGTAAAAAGTATTGCAATTTCTACAACAATGGGACCTGGAATCTATGTTAATTCATAAAAAAGTGACTTCATCGCATGTACAGATTGCAACACAATCGAGTGAAAACATAGGTAACTTAATCTTATTGTTCTGGAAATTTCCTATACAATAAAAAACTAAATAGCCAAAGACAGTAGGCAAATATTTAAGTAAGTCCTACCGAGGTGTTAAGAAAGAGTAAATGCAAACTCTGTATATGCCTTGGTGGTATGTACAGAGTTTTTCAAGTTATAGAAAACTGCATTTCATGTAATTTGAAAAATAGATGCATAGAAAAATTGTTTCACAATTTTTTGCGTCAACAAATCTCATATGCTTTTTGCTAGACCTTAATTTAATATAGTAAATATTAAAAAGGTTTAGAGAAATTAGATTTATTCTTTAAATAAAATGTGTGGAGGTGAAACAAAAAAATGGCAAATGCAAAAATTATTGAAAAAAAACAAGAGGAAGTAAAAGAATTAGCAGAAAAAATTAAAAATGCAAAGCTTGTTCTTTTAACAGATTACAGAGGAATTAATGTTGCAGATGTAACAAAACTAAGAAATTCATTAAGAAAAGTAAATGGAGAATACTTAGTTATAAAAAACAATATTACAAAAAGAGCTTTTGAAGAATGTAAAATTGAAGGATTAGAAGAATTCTTAAATGGACCTACAGCAGTTATAATAGGAAATGAAGATTACCTAGAACCTGCAAAAGCTATTTATGAATATACAAAATCAAACGATTTTTACAAAATTAAAGTAGGAGTTATTGAAGGTAAAGTTACATCTAGTGAAGAAATTATTACACTTGCTAAATTACCTTCAAGAGAGGTATTACTTGCAAAACTTGCAGGAAGCTTACTTGGCAATGTTACAAAACTTGCTATTGCACTTAATGAAGTGGTTAAAACCAAAAATGAAAATTAATTTTGAATAAAAAAGAAAGGAAATGAAAAAAATGGAAGAAAAAATAACAAAATTATTAGAAGAAATCGATAGCTTAACAGTTATTGAATTATCAGAATTAGTAAAAGGAATTGAAGAAAAATATGGTGTATCTGCAGCAGCAGTTGCAGCACCAGTAGCTGGAGGAGCTGCAGCAGGAGCAGCTGAAGAAAAAACACAATTTGATGTAGTATTAAAAGAGGCTGGAGCAAATAAAATTGCTGTTATTAAAGTTGTAAGAGATGCTACAGGATTAGGATTAAAAGAAGCAAAAGACTTAGTAGATGGGGCACCAAAAACAGTAAAAGAAAAAGCTTCAAAAGAAGAAGCAGAAGAATTAAAAGCAAAATTTACAGAAGCAGGAGCTGTTGTAGAATTAGCTTAAAACAAAAAATAAAAAAAGAAGGAGTACTAGAAATAGCTCCTTCTTTTTATTGTATAGGAAACTATGAAGTTTCATATTATTTCTTATTTTAATGTAAATTTTATAATTCCATGTAAAACAGTTTGATCTTTGCTCTTTATTGTAACAAAATGTTCTTTTTCGCTTTTTTTGTGATATAAACATACAATATCTTCATGCAAATAACTACTATTTTTATACATAATTTCTATTTCAGAAATATCTGTGCTAGAAATAGAATCTGGTAATGCTTCTAAAGCAAGAGTTAAATATTTTACATTATTTAAATGATTATTGGTATCAATATCATGTTTTAAAATAGTATAAGAAAAGGTATTATCATAACTAGCTGGCTGTTTTAACTTACCAATTTTTTCATCAAAAATAGTCTTTTCTTCAATTGGTAGAAGAGATTTTACTTTTTCGCTTACTTTTTCTATACGTTGAGATTCGGTATCAAAACAAATCCATTTAGAAGAGGCACATGCAATTAAATTATTTTTGCTGTCCCATATTTCATAATCACGGAAATAGAAGAATTCATTAAAACTTCTTGGCCATGTAACAACTCTTAACTTTTCATTCCAATTAGGTAGTTGGGATATTTTAATTTTCCAGCCTAATACAATCCAGGTAAAATGTAGCTCTTTTGTTTGGTATAGTCCAAGCTTTACACTGTCTGTATGTAAACTACCAATTTCTTGTAGATAATTTAACAATGCATTTGGCTTTAATATATTGTTTTTATCAATATCTGAAAACTGGACAGAAAAAAATCTTTCAAATGACATAATTTACACCTTCTATATTAGCTAAATAATTTCATATTTAATAATTATAATACTTTTGAAGTGGAATTTCAAGGAAAAAATTTCCATTTGACAAAATACATATTTTGCTATATACTGTTTCCGTAATAAAAAAGAAGGAGAAATTTTCCATGATAATAAAAAAATTAAGTTTATGCCTGTTACTAGTGCTACCAATACTTGTATTTTTTTCACTTCCCTCTTTAGCAACACAAGGAAGAGCAACCACAGATGGAACAAGAGTAAGAAGAGAGGCATCTACGGAAGCAACTATTTTAACAGATGTACAAGCTGGAGAAACATTTGAAATATTAGATCAAATTGGAGATTGGTATCAAGTACAGGTAGATGAATATGTAGGATATATTAGATCAGATTTAGTTGAAATACTTCAGGAGGAAAATGTAACACCGACAGAAGCAACACAAGAACAACCAGTTGAAAATACAGAAACGCAGAATGAACAACCAACTGAACAACAAAATCCAGAAGAGACTAAAAATGAAATTTCTGTTTATATAATTCCAGTAATTTATGCAAGTAAAACAGACATAATACCAACTGGAACAGAAATAATAACCCAAAATACAATTAATAACTGGTGTTATGTACAATATGGTGAGAAAACAGGATGGGTTATTAAAACTGAATTAGATAAACTAAATCAAACACCAAGCCAAGAAGAACCTCAAGAACCAGTAGAAACATCAGAAGAGAAAAAAGGTTATATTAATACAAGTAGTGCTAATGTAAGGGCAAGTGGAGATATGGAAGCAGAGGTTCTAAAAGCAATTCCAAGAAACACAGAAGTAATCATATTAGAAGAAGGAGAAGAATGGACAAAAATCCGAGTAGATGATTTAGAAGGATATGTAGCAACAAGACTTATATCTAGTGAACCAACAGAAACTACCTCAAGAGCTTTAATGGAACAAAGAGATAGTAAAAGAGATACTTATTATGTATCAGTAAGTTCAGCTAATATAAGACAAGAATCAAATACAAGTTCTCAAATATTAGGAACACTTTCTAAAAATACAGAAGTTATTATAGTGGGAGAAGAAGGAGATTTCTACAAAATTGAATTTAATGGGGAATATGCTTATATATCAAAAGACTTGGTAGCAGACCATATAGAAAATACTGATGAAACTAATGGAAATAACAGTACAGGGAATCCACCTGCTAATAGTTCTGGACAAGGTATTGTAGATTATGCAATGCAGTTTAAAGGCTATCCTTATGTATATGGAGGAACAACACCAAGTGGTGGATTTGATTGCTCAGGATTTACATATTATGTCTATAATCAATGTGGATATTCGCTAAGTCGTTCTTGTTCTATACAAGCAAGCAGTGGAGTAGAGGTTGGAAGAGATTATTTACAACCAGGAGATTTATTATATTTTGCTGGATGGGGGACATCAGAATTAGGACATGTTGGTATTTACATAGGAAATTCTCAATTTATCCATGCAGCAAATGAAACAAGAGGAGTAGTAATTGATACTATATCAAGTGGCTACTATAATGAAAAATATATGGGAGCAAGGAGATTCTAAACAAAATGGGGGCAATTAAAAGATAGTGTAAGGTAATTTGTGAAAAATGTAGGGGCGATTTTAATCGCCCGTTCTTCTCAGAAATTACTTAAAGCAAAAAAAGTGAGGAATCAACAAAATGAAACGACCAATTTTAATTGCATGTGTAGGATATATTATTGGAATTATATGGGGGTTATACTTAAAAATAAGTATAATCCCTTTTAATATATTTTTATACTTTATTATTTACTTCTTATTAAAAAGGTGGAAAAAAATTAGATATTTCAAGATATTACTAAAGTGGAATTTTCTACTTATATTTTTCATGACAAGTATATTAAGTAATTTGCAAATTTTACAATGGGAAAAAGAATATCAAACGACTTATCAACAAACATTAAAAATGATGACGGGAATAGTAGAAAGCAATCCAGAAGAGAAGGAATACTTTAAAACATGTATTATAAAAGAAATAGAAACAAATAAAAAATATATTTTACGTTTTTCAAAAGAAATACCATTAGTATATGGTGATTTTGTTCAAATAAAAGGAGAATATGAAAAACCATCTATAAGAAGAAATTATGGGGGATTTGACTATTCAGCCTATTTAAAAACAAAGAAAATTTATGGAACTATGGTTGGAGAAAAAATAGATATTTTACAAAGAGAACAAGGAAAACTAATATTAAGAACAGTGAATAAATTAAAAATCAGTATGATGGGAAAAGCAGAAAAGCTATTAGAAAAAGATAAAGACTTATTAATGGGAATTTTAATAGGAGAAACATCAGAGTTAGGAGAAGAAATTCAAGAAAACTTTAGAAAAAGCAGTTTATCACACATTTTAGCAGTTTCTGGGATGCATGTACAATACATAATATTAGGAATGACATTTCTCTTGGAAAAAGTAGCCATTGGAAAAAGAAAAATCTATATACTCATTATTATCATTCTTATTTTGTTTATGTTACTGGTGGGTTTTACATCTTCTGTTGTGAGAGCATGCATTATGGGAATAATTCTGATGGGAGCGAAGATTGTATACCGTAAATCAGACATACAAACAAGTATTGCCATTTCTTTACTATGTATTCTAATGAATAATCCATATGCTATTTATGATTTTGGACTCATTTTATCCTATGGAGGGACAATAGGTATTATTTTGTTTACCAAACCTATTAGTATATTATTGAAAAAGAAAATTCCTTTTCCTAAATTGTGCAACATGACTTCTGTTATTCTTTCGGCACAAATTGTTTTATTCCCTATTTTATTATATTGTTTTAATACCTTAAGTTTAACCTTTTTAATTGCAAATTTATTTGTTTCAACCTTAATTGAAATAATTACTATTTTGGGTTTTGTATGTATTTTTTCATCTTATATTATTTATCCTTTAGCTAGTTTTTTAGCAATTATTTTAAAATTACTACTATCTTTATTAAATCTCATATCGGAATTTGTCTCTCATCTGCCATTTTCAGAGATTATTTTGCCAACACCGGCATTTATCAATGTAATACTATATTTTTTACTTTTGGGAATTATAAAATATAGTATTGATTTAAAATCTAACAAAAACTTATATAGATTTCAAAAAAAGCAATGTCAGTGGTTATGCTTAAATAAAAAAAAGATACTAATAATATATTTGATTACAATGCTTATTTTTAAACATATTTCAATCTTTCCTTTGACATTAAAAGTTTATTTCATTGATGTTGGACAGCGGAGATAGTACATTAATTATTACACCTAAGCAAAAGAAAGTCTTGATTGATGGAGGTGGAGGTTTAAATCGAGAAAATTATGATGTTGGAGAATCTGTATTGCTTCCTTACTTATTGGATAGAAATATAAATTGTTTGGATTATGTATTTATTTCCCATTTTGATACAGACCATTATGGAGGTTTATTGTATCTAATGGAAAATATAAGAATAAAAACGCTTATTTTTTTAGAACAAACTAAAGAAAGCCAAGAATATCAGGAAGTTATAGAAATAGTAAATCAAAATAAAATAAAGGTACAAACTTTGAAAGCAGGAGACAGAATAGAACTTGAAGATGATATTATAATAGAAGTTTTATATCCAACTAATGAAAAATTTGAAGATCAAAACAATAATTCTATGGTATTAAAATTAAACTATGGCAAATTTAAAATGTTATTTACAGGAGATATAGAACAAAAAGCAGAGAAAATGCTATTGGAACAAAAAATAGATGTATCTGCTACTATACTAAAAATTGCACATCACGGTTCAAAAAGTTCTACAACAGAAGAATTTCTGAAAAAGGTAAACCCAAGAATTGCATTAATTGGAGTGGGCAAAAATAATTTCGGACATCCATCAGAAGAAATATTGAATCGATTAAAAAAGTATAAAATTATGACATATCGAACTGATAAAAACGGAGAAATCTGTATTATAGTTAATAAGCGAGGAAAAATAGAAATCTCAACACAATTAAGTGATATTTCAAAGTAAATGTATATTTTTTCTAAATTTACAAAGAATAGGAAAAAGAAATTACGTAAAGGGTGGGAAAAGCTATGAAGAAAATATACATTTATGTATTTTTTGGGATTATATTACTAGTAATATCTGCATGTTTAGGATTTTATATTTTTAAAATAAGTCAATTTAATAATCCACAAGAACAAGAAATAGAAGAAATTGCTGTGAAAGAAATAAAAGAAGAATCAATAGAAAACATAGAACAACAAGAAGTAGAAAATGAAATAATTACAACAAGTGGAGAAGAAAAGAAAGTTTCACCAAATGCGGCATTGATTCTAAAAAAATATTTTAAAGGATGTAAACACACAACAAAGAGTTATGTAGAAATTCCAAAGGAATTAGTAAACCTAACAGAAAAAGAGGTAAATGAATTTTACAATGATTGGACAGTTGTAAGTTTTGCACCTAATGAAATTGTATTACAAAAAGAAGTAGAAGGAAACTGTAACGAGCACTATGCACTAAGAGAAAGAGATGGGTATGTTGCAATTTATAGTATTGATGAAAGAGGAATAGAAACATTAAAAGAAATGACACAAATATCTACACAATTTTTGCCAGAATCAGATATAGAAAAATTAAAAGAAGGAATCAAGGTATATGGGAAAGAAAATCTAAATGCGGCGATAGAAGATTATGAATAGAATTATTCATCATTCATTATAAATTATTCACTATTCATTAAATATAATCAGTGATGTTGTAAATTGAATTAATGAATAATTTGCATGTAGGGGTCGCCGCCCTCGGCGACCCAGCTTCAAAGAAAACGCTCGAGAAAGATAATTCTTATATCTATTAATGAATAATGAAAAATGAATAGTGAATAATGAATAATTTTAGATGTAGGGGCGATTTTAATCGCCCGTTCTTCAAAGGAACTGTTTAAAATTGTATAAGATAGTCTTTGACAATCCCTAAAAAAAGCATCTCAGTTGAGATGTTTTTTATTTTCCTCTTCTTGATGGTTGGTATTTGCTTCTTTAATATATCCCTTTACCCAAAAGGCTTTAAAGTACATAATTAAAGAGAAAATAGTAACTGCAACTGCTAGATAATAAATATAATCTGCAAAATTAAAGGTAATATTAAAATATTTTATAATAAGTGATGAAAAAATGGCAATATAAAATAATACGGTTGAAAGCTTTCCATACCACTTACTAAATACAACGGTCTCTTTTCCATAGAGGAAAGAGGCGCCAGCAACCATAATAAATTCTTTAATAATTACTACTGCTAAAATCCAGAAAGGAATGATATTTTGCAACACAAGAACAACTAAAGTTGCCACTTGTGTTGCTTTATCTGCTAATGGATCCATCAGTTTTCCAAAATCAGTAATAAAATTAAATTTTCTTGCAATAATACCATCTAGAATATCTGTAATACCAGATATTATTAAAATAATGGTTGTTATAATGTACTGCTCCTTCATTGCAAAATAAACAATGAAAGGGATTAAAATAAATCTAACAATTGTTAAAATATTCGGAACATGTTTCATAAATTCCTCCATATATTTGTGCTTTAATTTCTTTGAAATATTAATTTATCATCTGCAACATCTACAAAAATTTTGTCACCATCTAACAATTCACATCTTAAAATCATTTCAGCTAGCTCATCTTCTACATAACGTTGAATAGCTCTTCTTAAAGGTCTTGCACCATATTTTAAGTCTGTTCCTTTATCTAATAAATAATGTTTTGCTTGTTCTGATATTGAAAAATCAATATTTTTATTACTTAATGCAGATTTTGTATTTTCTAATAATAAATCTACAATTTGTAATAATTGTTCTTTAGTAAGACTGTCAAATACTACAATTTCATCTACTCTGTTTAAAAATTCTGGTCTAAAAATACTTTTTAAATTTTCTTCAATTTTATTCTTATCTAGAGTCTGTTTTCCAAATCCAATAGAATTATTATTTAAATTAGAACCAGCGTTAGATGTCATAATGATAATTGTATTTTCAAAATTAACAGTATTTCCTTGGCTGTCTGTCAATCTTCCATCATCTAAAATTTGAAGAAGCAAGTTAAATACATCTGGATGAGCTTTTTCAATTTCATCTAATAAGATAATAGAATATGGTTTCCTTTTTACTTTATCTGTAAGCCATCCACTATCATCATATCCTACATAACCAGGAGGCGAACCTATTAATTTAGAGGTAGAATGACTTTCCATATACTCGGACATATCAATACGAATAATGGAATCTTCACTTCCAAACATTTCTATGGCCAAAGATTTAGCAAGTTCTGTTTTACCAACACCGGTAGGACCAACGAAAATAAAAGAAGGTGGTCTTTTGGATGTTTGTAATCCAGCACGATTTCTACGAATGGCTCTACTTACAGCTTTTACAGCTTCATCTTGTCCAATAATTCGATGGTGTAAATTTTCCTCTAAAGTTAATAACTTATGAGTTTCCTCTTCCGTTACTTTAGTAACAGGAATTTTAGTCCAACTTTCAATTACTCTAGCAATATCTTGTATGGTTAAATTAGTATATTGAAATTTTTGATTTAATTCATCTATTTTTTCTAGTAAATTACATTCTTTAGTCTTTAAATCTGCAGCTTTTTGATAATCTTCTATAGAATCAGAAGAAACGGCTTCCTCTTTTTCATCTTGTATTTTTTTAAGCTCATTTCGTAGAAGTTCTAATTCATATAATTCCTTATTATTTAAATTAATTTTAGAACATGCTTCATCTAAAATGTCAATTGCTTTATCTGGTAAAAATCTGTCATGAATATATCTCTCAGACATTTTTACTGTTTGTGTAATAACATCATCAGAAATACGAACTTTATGATATTCTTCATAATATTTTTTAATTCCTCTTAAAATAGAAATCGTATCATCAACAGTTGGCTCTTCCACCAAAACTGGCTGAAATCTTCTTTCCAAAGCAGAATCTTTTTCAATATGTTTGCGATATTCTTTTAGTGTAGTTGTACCAATTACTTGTACTTCGCCATTGGCTAAAGATGGCTTTAAAATATTAGCAGCATTCATTGCATTTTCAGCATCACCAGCACCAATAATATTGTGAATTTCATCAATAACTAAAATAATATTTTTACTATTCCTGCACTCATCTATAATGGCTTTCATACGACCTTCAAATTGGCCTCTAAACTGTGTCCCAGCAACAACAGAAGTCATATCTAATAAATATACTTCCTTATTTAACAACTTAGGAGGTACTTGCTGGTTAGCAATTTTAATGGCCAATCCTTGCGCAATAGCTGTTTTCCCAACCCCAGGTTCACCAATTAAGCAAGGATTATTTTTAGAACGTCTATTTAAAATTTGTATGACTCTTTGAATTTCTTTGTCTCTTCCAACAACAGTATCTAGTTCGTGATTTCTAGCTTTCTGTGTTAAATTCGTTCCATATGTGTCAATAAACCTTTTCTTTTCTTCCTTTGGCTTTTTTTCTACTTTTGTTTTTTTCTTATTAGGATCATTAGATTTTTCTGACTTATCAGATTTATTTTTATCAGAAGAAAACATATTTGTTATAATAGCTCCGATAGGAATGTTTTGCTCACCATTGGGATTATTTTCTAAATTTTCCATATCAACATTATTTGTAACATCTTGGAAGATGTCTTCGAACTGTTTTGCCATATCTTGCAAATTCTCTTCAGAAAGATTGGCTTGCTTTGCCAATATTTCCAGTGGGTTCAATCCTCTTTCCTTGGCACAATTATAACAAAGTCCTTCTGTAACTTGTTTACCATTTTCTATTTTATTTATAAAAATGACAGCTGTATTTTTATTACATACAGAACATACCATAATTTATTACATCCTTTCATATTTTCATAATCTAACACGAATCTATCATACTCTATTTTTAAGGTTTAGTCAAGAAAAACGCTGAAATATATAAAGCTTTTCTAAGACCAAAAAGAAAGACTCCTGTTTATTTGATGGGGCCTTTCTTTTTAAAAATAAAGGGGATATTTTCAATTATTACTATATCGTGCTTATGTGAATTCCTTGTGAAGAGAAAGTAAATATTCTAAGGTTGTTCCATTAAGGTTAATTTAAGTTCTTTCTCTTGACCGTCTCTTACAATTGTTAAAGTAATTTCATCACCAATTTGACATTCATTTTTAATGGCATTTAATTCATCCATTGTTGTGATAGATGTTCCATTAATTTTGATTACGACATCACCAGGTCTTAAACCAGCCTTTTCAGCGGCAGAAAATTCTTCTATAGAAACAACATAAGCACCTACTACTAAATTATTTGCTTTTGCAGTTGCTTCGTCTAAGTCTCTTCCACTAAAGCCAATATAAGGTCTCTTTACTTTGCTATATTGAATCAAATCCTCATAAATTGGTTTAGTATCATTAATAGGAATAGCAAATCCCATACCTTCTACACCGGTACCCATTAATTTTAAAGTATTAATTCCAATTACTTGACCACTGCTATTTACTAAAGCACCACCACTATTTCCTGAATTAATAGCAGCATCTGTTTGAATTAAAGTATAGTTTTTTCCATCTGTATCTGTAATTTCTCTATTTACAGCACTTATAATACCGCTTGAAACACTATTTTGCATACCCAAAGGATTACCAATTGCCATAGCAAATTCTCCTATTTTAACCTGATCGGAATCACCTAATTCTGCAGGAGTTAAACCAGTCTTTTCAATTTTAATAACAGCTAAATCAGTTTCTTCATCTGTTCCTACAATTTTAGCTTCATATTCTGTTGGATCATTATATAGATATACAACAATTCTGCTTGCTTCAGATACTTGATAATAGGAAGATGAATTACTTACAATATGATTATTGGTCAAAATATAACCATCTTCACTAATAATTACTCCAGAACCTTCTGCAGTTGCAGTAGATGTTTGTCTGTAAAAAATAGAATTTACATTATATTCAACTTGAATTCCTACAATAGAAGGAAGTACTTTTTCTGCTACTCCAACGGAGGTATCTGAATAATTAGATAAGGATACTAAATTATTAGAGGAAGTGGTATAATTTCCACTACCTACAGTAGTGGTGTTGCCAGTTTGTATTTCACCCATGATTTTGTTTTTTATTTGAGGAACACTAAAGCATACACCCATTACTAAAGTTGCTCCTACTATTCCTGAAACAAAAGGTAAAATAATGCTTTTTGCAAAACCACCCTTTTCACTTTGGAAACTATTTCCTACAGTTTTATAGGAAGTTTCTGTGTTTAAATCTTTTTCTTCCATTTTGATACATCCCTTTCTTAAATTTTAATTATATCATAACCTAAAACACTTTTATCATACAACAGTTTTGTGAAAAAAATGTGAAAAAAATGTTATAGATAAAAGAAAATCTTGTTCCTAAGAATATTGAAAAAAATTTAATTTATGTATATAATAAGCAAAAGAAGAAAGGACTGATGAAAAGATGGAAAGAGGAATTACATTAATTGCACTTATTATTACAATAATTGTATTAATTATATTAGCAGGAACTGTTATTTATTCTGGAACAGGAATGATAAAATCCGTAAACTTAGAAACAATAAAAACAAATTTATTATTAATCCAAGCAAAAGCTAAAACAATCTATGAAAAATTGAGTTTTGAAGTAACGGCTGAAGAATTACCAAATGCTTTAACAGGTCAAAAAGTAACAGCAGGTTCTAATGAAGCAAATGAATTACAACAAGCTGGTGTAATATCAACAGAAGTAGAAAAATACTATAAATGGGATGAAAGTATTTTACAAGGAGAGGGATTAGAAGGAATAGAAACAGAAGAGGGAGACTATTTTTATGTAAATTATGAAGGAGAAGTAGAAGTAGTTTATCCAAAAGGATTTACTTATACAGATGGAAATACGTATTATAAACTATCTGAATTAAAAGGACTTTCTTAGTAAGGAATGAAAAAAATGAAAGAAAAAGAGTTAGAGAGATTAACAAAACTAAAAGAATATGAGGATAAACTTTACAAAGAGGGAATTAGCAAAATTGCAGGAATTGATGAAGCAGGAAGAGGACCACTGGCGGGACCAGTGGTTGTGGCATGCTGTATTCTCCCAGAAAATTCGTGGATTGAAGGGGTAAATGATTCTAAAAAAGTATCAGAAAAAAAGCGAGAAATTCTATATCAACAAATTACTCAAGAAGCCATATGTTGGCAAGTAGGGATTGTAAATCAGGAAGACATAGATGAACTTAATATTCTAAATGCGACTAAAAAGGCACTTACCATCGCTATAGAAGGAATGAAATTTAAACCAGAGAGAATTTTAGTAGATGCATTAGAACATATTGATACACATCAAATTCCCTATACATCTATTATACAGGGAGATGCTAAATGTTACAGTATTGCAGCAGCTTCTATTATTGCAAAAGTAACAAGAGACCACATAATGCAAGAATGGGACGAAATTTACCCACAATATGGATTTAAAAAGCATAAAGGATATGGAACAGCAAGCCATATCCAAGCATTGAAAGAATTTGGGCCATGTCCTTTACATAGAAAGAGCTTTATTAAAAATTTTGTTTAAAAGGAGTTCAAAGTGGATATTTTAACAATTATAGGGAAAAAAAGAGACAAACAAGAATTAAATAAAGAAGAGATTAATTATTTCATAACAGAATATACCAGAGGAAATATTCCTGATTATCAAGCAGCGGCTCTTATTATGGCAATATATATTAATGGAATGAAAGAAAAAGAAATTACGGACTTAACCTTAGCAATGGCAGAGTCTGGAGAAAAAGTAGATTTATCAGAAATAGGAGCTATTATGGTAGATAAGCATAGTACCGGAGGAGTGGGAGATAAAGTAACAATTGCTTTACTTCCTGTAATAGCATCTCTGGGTATTCCAGTTGCAAAGATGTCTGGAAGGGGTTTAGGAATCACAGGAGGGACAATTGATAAGCTAGAATCTATTCCTGGCTATCAAACAAATTTAAGTGTCAAAAAAATTATAGAAAATACGCAAACAATAGGAATTTGCTTGACAGGGCAAACACTAGATTTAGCACCAGCAGATAAAAAAATATATGCTTTAAGAGATGCTATTAATTGTACGGCTAGTATTCCATTAATTGCATCTAGTATTATGAGCAAAAAAATAGCATCAGGAAGCCATAAAATCGTGATTGATGCGACCTGTGGAAAAGGTGCTTTTATGAAAACAAAAGAAGAAGCAGTAGCACTATCTAAAATGATGGTAAAAATCGGGAAACAGGCTGGAAGAGAAACAGTCTGTGTATTAACAAACATGAATGAACCATTAGGAATGGCGATTGGAAATTCTCTTGAAATAATAGAAGCAATAGAATTCTTAAAAGGAAAATCAATACCAGATTTAGAGGAGATTGTTATAGAATTAGGTTCTTATATGATAAAATTAGCAGGAAAAGGTGAAAACTTAAGTGAAAATAAAGAGAAAATAAAAGAGGTAATTCAAAATGGAAAAGCTTTTGCCAAATTATTTGAATTAGTACTAAACCAAGGAGGAGATACGAGTTATATAGAAGATGTTACTAAATTTCCAAAAGCAAAGTATATTTTACCTGTTTTAGCAGATACAGAAGGTTTTGTACAAGAAATTGATGCAGATAAAATAGGAAGTGTATCTGTTTACTTAGGAGCAGGAAGAATGAAAAAAGAAGATAAAATAGATCATGAAGTAGGGATTGTTCTAAATAAGAAAATAGGAGATATAGTAAAAATAGGGGAGAGCCTTGCATTTGTGCATGTAAATGATGAGGGAAAAGCACAGGGTGCAATTGAAAATGTAAAAAATGCATTTCAAATTTCAGAGAAAAAGGCAATAAAGCCCAAAATGGTACTAGGAAGTATAGAATAAAAAATTATTCAATTCTTCTTTCTGGTCTTCCTTCATTTTTACACATTTTTTCATACTCTTTGCATTTTATTTTGTAATCCATTTGCTGTGTTAAATAACGGTAATACATGTAGGCTTGTTCATATTGAAACATAGGATTCATCATTGGGTCTTTATACATATCAGCAAAACCAGAATCTAAATCATAAGGGGAAAAATCTGTGTTTTTTTCCATTAAAAATCAACTCCTTTATATATGAATATGTTACAAAAAGAAAAATAGAATTTTTTTAAATAAAAATACTTTTTTCTTTTTTTGTATGGTATAATAAATGCCGGATTTATTCTAGGGAAAAAATTCTTTAAAAAACTTACCGCATAGAAGGCTTTACATTATGAATAAGATGCCAAAAATGAGAAAATAATATGAAAAGGAAAGGATGATGAAAATGGCAAAAGAAGTAAGTGAAGAAGAAAAACAAAGAATTAAACAAATGGTAGATAGCTTGGTAGAAAGAGCTAAAATTGCTTCTCAAGAATATCTTTCATTAGATCAAGAACAAGTTAATCGCATTATAAAAGCAATGGCAATGGCTGGGCTAGAAAACCATATGAAATTAGCCAAAATGGCTATTGAAGAGACAAAAAGAGGAATTTATGAAGATAAGATTACTAAAAACATGTTTGCAACAGAATATGTATATCATAGCATTAAATATGATAAAACAGTAGGAGTAATATCTACAAACGAAGAAGAAGGAACAGAGGAAATTGCAGAACCAGTAGGGATTATTGCAGGGGTTACTCCTGTTACCAATCCAACTTCTACTACTATGTTTAAATCTCTTATCTCAGCAAAAACAAGAAATGTTATTATCTTTGGATTCCATCCATCTGCACAAAAATGTAGTGTAGAAGCAGCAAGAATTTTAAGAGATGCTGCGGTAAAAGAAGGAGCACCTAAAGATTGTATTTTGTGGATTGAGGAACCTTCTATTACGGCAACTAATTTTTTAATGAACCATCCAGATGTAAATTTAATCTTAGCAACAGGGGGAACAGGAATGGTAAAAGCAGCATATTCTTGTGGAAAACCAGCTTTGGGTGTTGGACCTGGTAACGTGCCATGCTATATAGAAAAATCAGCTAAACTAAAAACATCTGTTAATGATTTAGTAATGTCGAAATCATTTGACAATGGAATGATTTGTGCATCAGAACAAGCAGTTATAGTAGATAGAGAAATTCAAGAAGAATTTGAAAAATTAATGAAAGAAGCTGGATGCTATTTCTTATCTGAAGAAGAAATGAGAAAAATTAAAGAAAATATGTTTATTGCTGAAAAGGAAGAAGCTTTAAATGCTGATATTGTTGGACAAAGCCCTTATACTATTGCAAGTAGAGCAGGAGTAGAAGTACCAAAAGATACAAAAGTATTAGTAACATTACAAACTGGAGTGGGAATTGAATTTCCATTTTCAAAAGAAAAATTAAGTCCTGTTTTGGCCTATTATATTGTTGATAATGCAGAAGAAGGAATCGATAAAGCAGAAAAACTAATAGAATTCGGAGGACTAGGACATACTGCTGTTATTCACTCTGAGAATCAAGAAATAATAGAAAAGTTTGCCAATAAAGTAAAAGTAGGAAGAATTATAGTAAATTCTCCATCTACTCATGGGGCTATTGGAGACATTTATAATACCAATATGCCATCATTAACATTAGGATGCGGTACTTTCGGAGGAAATTCTACAACAGCAAATGTATCTTCTGTTAATTTAATTAATGTAAAAAAAGTTGCTAAAAGGAGGGTTAATATGCAATGGTTTAAAATTCCAGAAAAAATATATTTTGAAGCAGGGTCTATTAGTTATTTAGAAAAAATGCCAGATATTTCAAGAGCTTTTATTGTTACAGATGAAGCAATGATAAAATTTGGATATTTAGATAAAATATTATATCATTTAAGAAAAAGAGAAAAATATGTACATTCCGAAATCTTTGGAGATGTAGAACCAGACCCATCTTTTGACACCATTAAAAGAGGAGTAGAAGCAATGAATAACTTCAAACCAGATGTTATTATTGCTTTAGGAGGAGGAAGTAGTATAGATGCAGCTAAAGGAATGTGGCTATTTTATGAACACCCAGATGCAGACATAGAAGGTTTAAAATTAAAATTTATGGATATTAGAAAAAGGACATATAAATTTCCTAAATTAGGAACAAAAGCAAAGATGGTAGCAATTCCATCTACTTCAGGGACAGGATCAGAAGTTACTTCATTTGCTGTCATATCAGACAAAGTAAAAAACATGAAATATCCATTAGCAGATTATGAACTTACACCAGATGTTGCTATTATTGACCCTGATCTAGTTATGACATTACCAGCTAGAATAACAGCAGATACAGGGATGGACGTATTAACACATGCACTAGAATCATATGTATCTAATATGGCTTCTGATTATACAGATGGTTTAGCAGAAAAAGCAGTAGAACTCGTATTTAAATATCTAGAGGTAGCTTATAAAGAAGGAAGCAATAAAATAGCAAGAGAAAAAATGCACAATGCAAGTACAATAGCAGGTATGGCATTTACAAATGCGTTTTTAGGAATTAATCATTCTCTAGCACATAAATTGGGAGCAGAATTCCATATCCCACATGGAAGAGCAAATGCCATTATCCTTCCTTATGTTATTAAATACAATAGTTCAAAACCAACTAAATTTGTATCTTTCCCTAAATATGAATATTTTATTGCTGACGAAAAATATGCAAATCTTTCTAGAAAAATGGGCTGGAAAGCATTTACCAATGAAGAAGGAGTAGAATCACTTATTTGGAATGTAAAAGAATTGATGAACAAACTAGAAATGCCAAAATCTTTAAAAGAAGCAGGAATTCCAGAAGAAGAATTTATGGCAAAAGTGGATATGTTAGCAGAAAGAGCATTTGAAGATCAATGTACAACAGCAAATCCAAGATTACCATTAATTGAAGAATTAAAACAAATATTAATAGACAGCTACTATGGTGCATAGATATATTAATAGGAATATTTTTAATATATTCCTATTAATTTTTTATTTTTTCTTGACAAAATGCGAGAAAAATGGTAAAAATGAGTTAGAAAAAAAAAGAAAGGGGTTAATATTATGTACGATTATGATTATTATGCATCAAGCTATGCAAGAAACTCAGCTGCAGCAGAAGCTGCTACCGCTGCAGGAATGATTGCTACTATGGGAGTAATATTCTTTGTTGTTATGATAGCTCTTCTAATTGCATCAGTTGTTGTTTACATTATTGGATTGTGGAAAATATTTAAAAAAGCCGGAAGAGAAGGTTGGGAAGCTATTTTACCAGGTCACAATACTGTAGTACTATTCCAATTAGGAGGATTACATCCATTATTAAGTTTAATTATTTATGCAACCGCTATTCCATTTATAGGATGGATTGCAGCAATTGTTATATTATCTATTGCAAGCTATAAATTAGGTAAAGCATTTGGAAAAAGTACAGGATTTATTGTTGGGTTAATATTATTACCACCAGTTTTCTACATGATGTTAGGATTTGGAAAATCTACATACTTAGGACCACAAAATTCAACAACAACTACAACCACAACAACTACTCCATAAATAAGTATAATAAGAAAAGTGGCTTCGCCACATGTACAGATTGCTTCGCAATCGCACGAAAACATAGGTAACTTAACCTTGTTGCTCCGGAAAAATCTGACGATTTTTCCTATGCAATAAGAAAAGAACAGGGAAACTTGTTCTTTTTTTGTGGAGAAATTCCAAAATAGGAATATTGTAAAAATTGACAAATTAAAGCAAATATGGCATAATAGAAACTATAAAGAGGTGAAAGCTATGGATGAATTAGAAGCAATTTTAGGAATATTTCTTACATTTATTATGGCATATGTAATCATCATATTAGTTATATCATTAGCATGTATAATACTAAGAATCATTGCAAGATGGAAAATCTTTGTAAAAGCAGGAGAAGAGGGATGGAAAGCAATTGTACCCATTTACAGTTCCATTACACTTTACAAATTAATTGGATTATCTCCTTGGCTCTTATTTATTTATCTTGCTGGGTTGATTCCTTTTATTCCTACATGGACGGTAACACTTGGAATGAGTATACCTGTTTCTATTAAATTAGCAAAAGCATTTCATAAAGATGAAGGATATACTGTTGGGTTAATATTTTTACCAGTTATTTTTGAAATGATGTTAGCTTTTGGCAAAGCAGAATATGGATTCAACAATGAAGTAAAAGCAGAAGTTATATCAGAAGAAGTAATAAAGGAAGATACATAATGATAAATAAAACAGAAAAAAGTATTGATTTTCTTAGAAAAATCAGTACTTTTTTTGCTTTTTGAGGAAGTGGAAAAATACACTTAAACTTCAAGTAGCATTCACAAAATGGACATATGATAAAAATAAAATAAAGGCATAGAAGAAAGGAGGGAGAAAAATAAATGCTAGCAAGTAAGACAAAATAGAAAATAGAGAAAAGGAGGAATGAATATCGAATAATCAAAAAATATAGATAAATAATCAAATAAAAGAAAGGATGTGATGCCTATCGGCAAATAAAAGAAAAAGTAGAAGTCTTATACAAAAATAATTACCCTTTATATTAGGAGGCTATCCCATAATAAGAAACAAAACATGATAAAAAGTTTGTAGATTTTAAACATGATAAAGTGTGATTTCTTATTTGAGATAACCTCTTTTTGTCGAAAAAGGTCAATGAAAAATCCTTTACAAAACAACAAAAATCATATAAAATGTTTTCATAAAATTTTAATTGCAATTTCAAAATTTTATTCTAAGTAATTTTATTTCTTTTAAAAAATCCCAATAGTGAAAAAATTAGAAGCAGGAGGTGATAGACATTTGTACACCCTAAAAGGGCTTTCTGTTTATATCTCTTCCATAATTTTGTTATTTTTTTTATTCTTAGAGGGAAATTCCACAGTAGAAAATAATTTTAATAATGCAATATGGAATAGTCAGAAAACCAATAGTACATTACAAACAAAAAATGAAACTATGGTGGATGTATCTGAATTACATCCATATGAAGAAAACACAAATCAAGAAAATGTATGGGAAATTGAGATACCCACAATAGGACTAGTTGCACCAATAAAAGAAGGAACTACCAAAGAAATTATGGACGAATTTGTAGGGCATTTTGAACATACTGCTTTAGAAAAAGGAAATGTTGGATTAATTGCACATAATAGAGGTTATCCTAAAAATTATTTTCAAAATATTAAAGACTTAAAAATAGGGGATAAGATTTATTATACCTATAAAAATACAACAAAAACCTATATGGTAGAATATATAACTATCATAAAAGACACAGATTGGTCTTATTTAGAAAATACGGAAGATAATAGAATCACTTTAATTACATGCGTAGAAAATGAACCAGAATACAGAAGATGTATACAAGGAATAGAAAACTCTTAAAAGATAGTGTAAAGTAATCTATGAAAAAATGTAGGGGTAATTTTAATCGCCCGTTCTTCGAAGAAATTACTTAAAAATTATACCCATTATTTAATGTATAGATGTAATTAAAAGAAAGAGCTCTCAGTCGCATAAATGCGACAGCTCCCTTACATAAGGGAGCCAAGGGTAGAGCTGAAATTAAAAAAATAAGGAAGGAAAATGATTATGAAAAAAATAAGTTGTATATTTATTATGGTTGTATTATTAATGGTAGGAATAAGTTGTAAAACGCAAGCTACTTTTACTATTGAAAAAGCAGAATTATATTCAAAAGGTGAATATGTAGATTTACTATACTATAATGGAATAGAAGTACTAACAACATATGTTGTTTATCAAAAGGATGGGATAGAATATCCGGCCTATTGCATACAGAGAGAAAAACCAGGAGTAACGGAAACAATACCTTATACAGTGACAGTAGAAGGAGGTATCCAAAATAGTCTAGTATGGAAAGCAATTATTAATGGATTTCCCTATAAAACGCCAGAAGAATTAGGGTGTGCAAACGAAATAGAGGCATTTGTTGCCACAAAACAAGCGGTGTATTGTATGCTTTATGATAATGATGCAGGAAACTTTGAAAGATATGAAGCAATTGGGGAAGCGGGACAAAGAACCCTAAATGCCTTGAAACAAATTGTGACAGTAGCAAGAAATTCTACGCAAGTAAAGCCAACAGCAAATGTAACAATAACAGCTCAAGACAATCAATGGAAATTAGAAAACAATACAGGATATGTTTATAGAACATTTAAAGCAGAAGCAGGAGGAAATATCCAAAACTATCAATTAACCTTGCAAGGAGAGGTTCCAGAAGGTACTTTATTAACAAATCAACAAAATGAGGAAAAACAAACTTTTTCAGGAGGAGAAATCTTTAAAATTAGAATTCCTCTTAAAAGTTTAACCAAAAGTGGAAGTTTTGAAATAAAAAGTACGGCAGAGGTTATTACTACACCAGTTTTATATGGAAAATCCCAAGATGTAAGTTTCCAAGATTATGCATTAACAGGAAGTAGAATAGAATTAGGGGAAAATATAACAGAAATTGATTACCACTATAATAACACCACAATTATAGTGCTAAAAAAGGATAAAATAACAGGAGAACCAATTAAAAATACACAATTTAGACTACTAGATGAAAATAAAGTGGAATTATATCATGAATTAACCACAGATGAACAAGGAAAAATTATGATTCCCTTTTTAAATCCTGGTACTTATTATTTAGAAGAAACGAGTAGCTCTAATGGATATGAATTATATCAAGGACTTATTCAATTAGAAGTAGATTATAATGAAGAATTTACAGTCATTGTGAATAATCAAAAAGGAGATAAAATGGAAGTAGAAACAAAAACAAAGACTATGGAAATTTCTCAAGAAAAATTGCCAAAAGCAGGAATGTAAAAAACAGGGGAAAACTGTAACAAGAAAGGCAGTTAGCAAGAAAAACATATTGACAGATATGACGATAAAAGTTATAATATTTCATATGAATTATGGATAAAATAATTCACTAGAAAGGATGTAAAAAAATTAATGTTATCACAAATTTTTGTCTTACTTATTTTAATTCTGCTAAATGCCTTTTTTGCAGCAACAGAAATTGCTTTTATTTCCATTAATGATGCTAAAATTGACAAACAAGCAAAAGAAGGAAATAAAAAAGCAAAACAAATACAAAAAATGTTAAAAAAGCCAAGCCAATTTTTAGCAACAATTCAAATAGGAATTACCCTAGCTGGATTTCTATCTAGTGCTTTTGCATCAGATGCCTTTGCAGATAAATTAGCACCTATTTTAAATGAATGGATACCAGCAATTACAATTGGAACATGGAGAGCTATTGCTATTATCATTATTACCTTAATTTTATCTTATTTTACACTTGTATTTGGAGAGTTAGTTCCTAAAAGATTAGCAATGAAAAATCATGAAAAAATAGCATTCTTAGCAATTGGAATTGTAAGATTTATTTATTTTGTTACAGCACCATTTGTAAAATTACTAACAATATCTACTAATATTGTATCAAAAATATTTGGAGTAGGAGAAAATGAAGAGGAAGTAGTAACAGAAGAAGAAATTCGAATGATGGTAGATGTGGGACAAGAAAAAGGCTCTATTCAAGAAGAAGAAAAAGAACTTATTAACAATGTATTTGAATTTAATGATAAAACAGTAATTGAAATTATGACACACAGAACAGATGTATATGCAATAGAAGTAAATTCAGATATTGAGGAAATATTAGACACATTGGATGAATACAAATATAGTCGTATACCAGTTTATGAAGAATCTATTGATGAAATTGTTGGTGTTTTATATATTAAAGATTTATTTAAATATATAAAAACTAATAAAAAAGTAAAAATCAAAAATGTCATGAGAGAAGCATATTTTGTACCACAAGCAAAACCAATTAATGAATTATTTAGAGAATTACAAAAAAACAAAAAACAAATTGCGATTGTTGTAGATGAATATGGTGGAACAGAAGGAATTGTTACTATGGAAGACATTATTGAAGAATTGGTTGGCAATATTTTTGATGAATACGATGAAATTGAAACAGAATATGAAAAAATAGATGAAGATACTTTTAGAATTAGTGGAAGTGTATCTATTTTTGAATTGAAAAAAATTTTGGGCGTTGAAATTCCAGAAGGAGAATATGATACTTTATCAGGATACCTAACAGAAGAATTGGGTAGAATTCCAGAAGACGAGGAAAAACCAATTATAGAAACCGAGGATGTAACTTACAAAATAGAAGAATATGAAGACAAAAGAATATTATGGGTAAAAGCGTATAAACATAAAAAAGAAAAGGAAAATCAAGAAGAGGAAGAAGAGAAAAAAGACGCAAAAGAATAGAAAAACAAGCTAAAGAAAATGTTGAACTTGCATGTGCAATTTCGACATTTTTCTAATAGTACAAATAATTTCCCAAAATACCGGGAGAGATTTTCTTAAAGTAAAGATATTATCAGGAGGATAAAAATGGAAGATATATTGCAAGCTGTTGAAAGAGAAATAGAACCAATTATCAAAGAAATAGAAAAAAATTGTCAAAAAAATAGTGAGAAGGTACTATCTGCATTTCAAAATCAAAAAATATCAGAAGTTCACTTCAATAGTACAACAGGATATGGTTATAATGATATCGGAAGAGAAAAAATTGAAAATATATTTTCAGAAGTCTTAGGGGCAGAAGATTCTTTAGTTAGAAACCAATTTATTTCAGGAACACACGCATTAACGGTTTCATTATTTGCCATGCTAAGACCAGGAGATACCATGCTTAGTATTAGTGGAAAGCCATATGATACATTAGATTCTGTTATTGGCCTTGAGGAAAATCCAAGTTCCTTGAAAGCATATGGAGTCTACTATGAACAAATTGATTTAAAAGAAAATGAATTTGATGAAGAAAAAATAGTGGAAAGAGTAAAAAAAGGGAATGTTAAATTAATAACTATACAACGTTCTAGGGGATATGCAACAAGAAAAAGCTTAACAATTGAAAAAATAGAACATATTATTTCTAGCATTAAAAGAATAAATAAACAAGTAATTATCATGTGCGACAATTGTTATGGAGAGTTTGTAGAAGAAAAAGAACCAGTGGAAGTTGGAGCAGATTTAATGGTAGGTTCTCTTATAAAAAACTTAGGTGGAGGAATTGTACCAAATGGTGCATATATTGCAGGGAAAAAGGAATTAGTTGAATTGGCAGCAGAAAGGTTAACAGCACCAGGACTTGGAAAAGAGGTAGGACCTACCTTAGGAATTAATAAACCAATTTTACAAGGTATTTTTATGGCACCACAAGTAGTAGCTAACAGTTTAAAAACAGCAGTTTTTACGAGTTGCCTTTTAGAGAAATTAGGATATCAGGTAGAGCCAAGATATGATGAAAAAAGAACAGATATTGTACAAACAATTGGATTTCATAACGCAGAAGAATTAATTAAATATTGCCAAGGAATTCAAATGGGTTCTCCAATTGATTCTCATGTAATTCCAGAACCATGGGACATGCCTGGATATACCAATCAAGTAATTATGGCGGCAGGAACATTTATATCAGGGTCTTCCATAGAATTATCTTGTGATGCACCTATTAGACCTCCATATTTAGCTTTTCAACAAGGTGGACTTACTTATGAGTACGGGAAATTGGGTGTCTTAAAAGCAGTTAGAAATTTAGGAATAAATCTTTAATATAGGAAGGATAATATAATGAAAGTACTTGTAGTTGGACGGTGGACCAGCTGGAATGATGGCTGCAATTACAGCAGCAAAAGAGGGAAATCAGGTAATTTTATTCGAGAAAAACCAAGAATTAGGGAAAAAACTATTAATTACTGGAAAAGGCAGATGCAATATTACAAGTAGTTTACCAATAGAAGATTTTATACCAAACATACCCGGAAATGGGATGTTCCTTTATAGTGCATTCAAAAAATTTGATAATAAAGACATCATTCAATTCCTAGAAGAAAGAGGAGTGAAAACAAAGACAGAAAGAGGTAGTCGAATATTTCCTGTGTCAGATACCGCAAAAGAAGTACGAGATGCTTTTTTGGAAGAACTGAAAAGGCAAAAAGTAGAAATAAGAACAAATTGCAGGGTAGAAAAAATATTAGCAGAAAACGGGAAAATAAAAGGTCTAAAAACCGATTATGAAACAATTTCAGCAGATAAAGTAATTATAGCAACAGGTGGAAAAAGTTATCCTTTAACAGGTAGCACAGGAGATGGATATCAATTAGCAAAAACATTGGGACACACTATTATCCCAATAAGAGGTTCTTTAGTTCCCTTGGAAGTTTATGATAAAAAGTTTGTATTAAGTCTACAAGGATTATCTTTAAAAAATGTAGCTATTAAAATAGAAGATCGAGAAAAGAAGAAAATAATTTATACAGATTTTGGAGAAATGTTATTTACTCATTTTGGCGTTTCTGGACCAATAATATTGAGTAGCTCATCCCATTTGTTAAGATATTCCCATATAGAAACACTAATGCAAAACCACAAGATACAATTGCATATTGACTTGAAACCTGCATTAACAGAAGAAATATTGGAAAAAAGAATTTTAAGAGATTTTGATGAAGCTAAAAATAAAGAACTAAAAAATGGTATCAAGAAATTATTACCTCAGAAAATGATTTTACCTATGATAAATAAATGGAATTTATTGGAAAACAAAAAAATAAATGAAATTACAAAAGAAGAAAGGAAAAAGATGGTAAATAGTATAAAAAATCTAACATTAGAGATACAGAAATTTAGACCAGTAGAGGAAGCCATTATAACAGCGGGAGGAATTTCTATTAAAGAGATTATTCCTAATACAATGGAATCAAAAATTGTGAAAGGACTATTTTTTGCAGGAGAATTAATTGATGTAGATGCCTATACAGGAGGTTTTAACTTGCAAATTGCTTATAGCACAGGATATGTAGCAGGAAAAAATACAGAAGGAAAGGAATAATTAAATGATAAAAACAATCGAAAAAGCTGAAATAGCAGAAATAGAGGAAAAAAAGTCAAAATTCATTGCACAAATTTATCCTGTACAAAAAGAAGAACAAGTAAAAGATATATTGCAAAAAACAAAGAAAAACTATAAAGGAGCAAGGCACCATTGCTTTGCCTACCGTATTTTAAAAGAAGAACAACTAATAGAGAAAAGCAGTGATGATGGAGAACCGGCAGGAACGGCAGGTCAACCGATTCTTAACCACTTAAAAGGGGCGGAGCTACAAAATGTTTTAATTATAGTAACAAGATTTTTTGGAGGAATTTTATTAGGAACAGGAGGCTTAACAAAGGCATATGGAGATAGCACCAAAAAAGCAATTGAAAAAACGAAAATTGTTTATCAAGATTGGGGCTATGTTGTAGAGGTTGAAATTACATATGCAAATTTTCCCAATTTAGAATATGAAGCTAAAAAAAGAAAATGGAATTTACAAAACAAGACATATTTACAAAATATAAAAGCAGAACTAGAAATTCCAAAAAAAATGTGGAAAGATTTTACAAATCTTAACAGCAATAAAACAATAAAACTAGAAAAATATAACATACTAGAAGAAAAATTTATTGATATATAGCGAAAAAACGAAAAAACTTGAAAAATTTTCCAGAAAAGTATTGCGTTCTGAAAGAAAAAAGATTATAATCATAACTGTAAAAATTTTACAAATATTTTAGTTTAGGAGGAATTGTTTTGAAAGAGAAAATCACAGTTTTAATCGCAGATGACAACACAGAATTTGCAAAAACATTGACCGGATATTTAGAAAAACAAGATGATATGGAAGTAATTGGAGTGGCAAAGGATGGCAATGAAGCTTTCGAAATGATCACAAATGCACAGCCAGATATTATCTTACTAGACGTGATTATGCCACATTTAGATGGAATAGGAGTATTAGAGAAATTAAATTCTGTTAATCTACAGAAACACCCATTATGTATTATGCTATCTGCCGTGGGGCAAGATAAAATTACCCAGAGAGCTATTAACCTAGGAGCAGAATATTATGTTGTAAAACCATTCGATATTGAATTATTAATAAAAAGAATCAAAGAATTGAAGAATTACCAATCAACTCCTGTCAAAAATAATTTTATAGGAAAGGAAATAAAAGCACAATACATAGAATTATCTCCAGAAAAGCAAAAAGATGAGAAAAATTTAGAAGCCCTAGTAACAAACGTGATACATGAAGTGGGAGTGCCAGCTCATATTAAGGGATATCAATATTTAAGAGAAGCGATTATGATGGTGGTAAATGATATTGAAATTATCAATCAGATTACAAAACAATTATATCCAGACATTGCAAAAACATTTGGAACAACACCAAGTAGAGTAGAAAGAGCAATTCGCCATGCAATTGAAGTAGCTTGGTCAAGGGGGCAATTAGATGCTGTAGATGGCATTTTTGGTTATACAGTATCAGCAAGCAAAGGGAAACCTACAAATTCAGAATTTATAGCAATGATAGCTGACAAATTACGTCTTGAATTAAAATCAGCATAGATTATGAAAAATATTACAATAGTAAAAATACATAAAATTTAAATAATAGTTTTAAAAAATAAAATCCAAGATTTACTGATTATATTTTTTTATAGAATCAATAAATCTTGGATTTTTTGCACAAAAAAGTTATGTTCACTTGATTTTTGCGAACAAATGTTATATAGTATTAAACATAGGAAATGAGAACAAGCAGATGTGGTTTGCCTCCAACAAGGAGGTGAGGCTTATGGTAGAAATACAAACATTAATTGCAACAATATACATATTATATTATTCATTAATAGGAGTAACTATCATAGCTCTTACTTCGATAATAGCACTTGTAATACTACTTCGTAAGAGCAAATAAACCAAAAAACAGACACATCTGTAAACTCGCCAAAGTTTGATGTGTCTAAAACATTATTCCGAGGTTGACCACGTTTGTGGTTTCTCCATTTCCTATAATTATTATACACAGTTTAAACAAATTTGTCAAATAATTTTGCAAATGTTTTGCAATGCATGTGAAAATTAAAAAATTTGAATGTTAAATAAACATACGATATTTTTTCAAGCTATGATAAAAGACGAGTAAAAGCTTTTGAAGTTAGGCCAATACATAAAGCTGCTAATGGCAATAGGTACCAATAAGTTTATTCAAAATCAATACAGAAAAAATGCCATATATTCACAGAACATACTGAACTTAATATAAAAACAAGATAGATTGATAAAATTGGAAATGGATAGAATTAAAAAATGTGAAACTTTTGTGAAAATTAGCAGTCTCCACTTGACACTGCTAAAATTAGTGCTATAATAAAAAATGTAAAAAGTAAAAGATATCTTTTAAAAATAAAAATGTGCTACCTAAATGGTGTCAACACATAAAAATGAAAGGAAGTAGATTACTATGATGATGATACCAAGAAGAAATCATGAATTTGATTTATTAGGAGAAATGTTTAGAGATCCATTTTTTACAGAAGGTGAAAGCAAAGTCATGAAAACAGACATTAAGGAAAAGAAAGACAAATATATTATTGACATAGATTTACCAGGATATGAAAAAGAAAATATTAAACTTGAAGTAGAAGATGGATATTTAACAGTACATGCTACTATTGATAATGACAAAGAAGAAAAAGAAGAAGGCAAATATGTAAGAAAAGAAAGATACATGGGTTCATGTTCAAGAAGCTTTTATGTAGGAGAAGATATTGAAAGCGAAGATATCAAGGCATCTTTCAAAAATGGAATTTTAAAAATAGAAATACCAAAAAAGGAAGAAACCAAAAAATTGCCAGAAAAGAAATATATACCTATTGATGATGAATAAAATTAAGAACAAAAACAAAATCCTCCCATACAATATAGTATGGGGGGATTTTTATGTGCTGTGAATGCAATACAAATAAATTATATAAAATTTTAACTATTACTATTATTTGTTTTTCAATTATTATTTTTTTGCTAGTTATGTTTTGCGGAAATAAAAATCAGGAAAAGGATATTTTGTCAGCAATTGCTGTAGAAGGAGATAACACAGAAATAGGAAATGCAACAATCAAATTTAGTAACAATACCATAGAAGTGGGAAATGCTATTGCACATGAGCCAGAAAGTGATGAGATTACCATAAATGAAACAGGGATATACCAAATATCTTATCAATTGCTTGGAGAAGAACAAATAATTGGAACATTTAATTTTAATGCTGCACTTCAAGTAAATGATATCGTCTTATTAGATACTTTAAACGAAAGTCCAATTTTAAGAGAAAATACAGCTAACAGAATGACATTAACAAGCACAGTTATTTTGCAATTAAATCAAGGAGATATTTTAAAATTAGTAGGATTATCCATAGAAGATATTATTTATGAAAATGCAAGAATTGATATAGAGAAAATAGATTAAAAACAAAAAAGCCAGAGTATATCTGGCTTAAAATTTGCATAAAAAGAATTGAATTTTGAAAATAATAAAGATATAATACATGCAAATAATTGTATAAAGGATGAAAAAATATGGAATATATATTTACATTTTTAGAAGGAATTGCTAGTTTCATATCACCTTGTTTATTACCTATGTTGCCAATATATCTATCCTACTTCATGGGAAAAGAAGAAAAGAATTTGAAAAAAGCAATTAAAAATGCAATAGGTTTTGTTATAGGTTTTACCATTGTATTTTTAATATTATCTATTTTTGCCAGTCAATTAGGTAGTTTTATTAGCCAATCCATTTCCTATATAAAAATAATATTTGCTATTTTAATTATTTTACTAGGGCTTAATTATATGGATGTCTTAAAGATAAAATTTTTAAATAAAACCAAAATGATAAAAACACAAACAAAAGATTTAAATTTTTTCAAAGCCATATTATTTGGAATTTTATTTTCTTTTAGTTGGACTCCTTGCATTGGTACATTTTTAAGTTCAGCGTTATTACTAATTGCTAAACAGCAAGATTTAATAAAAGGTATTTTATTAATGTTAGTTTATGCCATTGGATTAGGAATACCATTTATTATATCTGTTATCCTAATTGAAAAATTAAAAGAAGTATTCAATTTCATTAAAAAACATTATCGTATTATAAAAATTATTTCTGGTATTATATTAATTATAATGGGAATTTATATGATGTTTTTTTAGAGAAAGGTAGGAAGAAATATGAAGAAAAAAATAGGAGTTATTTTATTAATTATTGTTTTTTTATCTCTTATAATACTGGCAAGTATTCTCTTAAATCAACAGGAAGAAGAAGAAATATCAAAAACAGAAGAAGACATAAAACAAGTTGAAATTTTAGAGGTGACAAGAGAAAATTTTGAAGAAGAAGTATTAAAAAGTGAAAAACCTGTTTTAGTTGATTTCTATGCAGATTGGTGTGATCCTTGTAAGAGATTAGAACCAACAATTCAGAAAATAGCAAATGAAAATGAGAATGTAAAAGTAGTAAGAGTAAATGTAGATCAGGAAGAAGAATTAGCAACGGAATATGAGGCATTTTCTATTCCTACTTTAGTAATAATAAAAGACGGAACAGAAACAGCTCGTGGAGTAGGTGTTATGAGAAAATCTGAAATTGTAAATATGCTTGAACAATAGATACTACTTCAAAAGCCATGGAAAATACTGAAAAAATATGATATAATTAAGAAAAGAATCAAAAGAGGTGAGAAACATGCCAAAATGTGTTGTAACAGGTGCAACAGGACATATCGGGAATGTTTTAATAAAAGAATTGATTCAAAAAAACTATGAAGTAACAGCATTTGTTTTAGAAGGAGAGGATATCACATTTTTAAAAGAATTTCCAATTCAATTTGCCTATGGAGATGTTAGAAAAATTGAAACATTAAAACAGGCATTTAGAGGAAAAGATATGGTATTTCATTTAGCAGGAATTATAGAAATTGGAAGTACCAATAAAAAATTAATGAAAGAAGTAAATGTACAGGGAACAAAAAATGTATGGCAAGCCTGTAAGGAGGAAAAAATAAAAAGATTAATATATACTAGTTCTGTACATGCTATAAAAGAAGAGCCTAAAGGAATGGTCATATCAGAAACAAGAGATTTTTCTTCTAAATTTGTAAAAGGAAGTTATGCCAAAACAAAAGCAGAAGCCACTAAATTTTTAATAGAACATGCCACAGAAATGCCAGAAGTAATTATTACACATCCATCAGGAGTGATTGGTCCATATGAATACATTCCATCCAATTTAGGAAAATTAGTAATTGATTGTGCAAACAAAAAAATTGGTGCCTATTTAGAGGGTGGGTATAATTTTGTAGACGTTAGGGATGTAGCAGAAGGAATTATAAAGGCAGCAGAAAAAGGAAAACCAGGAGAGTGCTATATTTTAGCAGGTAATTATATTAGTGTAAAAGATTTAATGAAAACAATTGAAGAAATTACGGGAGTAAAAGCTCCTAAATTTAAAATTGCAAGATGGTTTGCTTTTGCCACAGGATTTTTATCCGAAATTTATTACAAAATACGAAAACAAAAACCATTATTTACCTCATATGCTGTATATACATTAGGTACGAATAGTAATTTTTCTATTGAGAAAGCGAAAAAGGAATTAGGATATCAACCAAGAAATATTCAGGAAACCTTAAAAGACACAATTGAATGGTTTGAAAAACAAGGAAAAATTATTAGAAAATAAAAAAATATCTTAAAAAACATCCCCCGTGCAGTTGCATGGGGGATATGAGTGTTTCCACTCCTTGTATATTAGAATAACTGTATTATATCATCAGTCGACATAAAAAACAAGATTTAGAATAAAAGGAATAATTTTTAAAAATCTTGTTAATATAATAAAAGAATGATATAATTGGAAAAATTAAGAAAATACAAAGTGAGATTTATTACTTTGCAAATCAAAAGGAGGAAAAAATATGAGTGATATACCAAATGGAGAAGAACTAAAAGAGAAACTATTTGCCAAAAAGAAGAATGGATGGGAAAAAACAAATCCACAAGAAAGAGAAAGAATTTTTAAATTTGCAGAAGAATATATTTATTTCTTAAATCATGCTAAAACAGAAAGAGAAGCAGCAAAACTTTCAAAAGAAATGCTAGAAAAAAATGGATTTCAAAATATAGAACAGGTAGAAAGTTTAAAAGAAGGAGACAAAGTATATTATTGTAATCGTTCTAAAACAATTTATGCTGCAGTAATAGGAAAAGAAGCTCTTAATAAAGGATGCCATATTGTAGGAGCACACATTGACTCACCAAGACTAGATTTAAAACCAAATCCATTATATGAAGACAATGAGCTAGCGTTATTAAAAACACATTATTATGGTGGAATTAAAAAATATCAGTGGACAACAATTCCACTTAGTATCCATGGTGTAATAGTAAAACCAGATGGAGAAAAAATAGAAGTGGCAATTGGAGAAAATGAGGAAGACCCTGTGTTTACAATAACAGACCTTTTACCACATCTTGCGCAAGAGCAAATGGAGAAAAAATTAAAAGAAGGAATTGCAGGAGAAGATTTAAATATTCTAGTAGGAAGCATTCCATTTGAAGGAACAAAGGCTCCTGAAAAAGTAAAATTAAATATTTTAAATATTTTAAATAAAAAATATGGAATTACAGAAGTAGACTTTATGAGTTCAGAATTAGAATTAGTGCCTGCTTTTCAAAGTAAAACTTTAGGATTAGATAGAAGCATGGTTTTAGGATATGGTCAAGATGATAGAGTATGTGGATTTACTGCACTACGTGCCATTCTAAATGTGGAAAAGCCAAATAAGACAGCTATCTGCATTTTGGCAGATAAAGAAGAAATTGGAAGTATGGGAAACACAGGAATGGAATCTCAAGTATTTGATTACTTTATAGCAGAAATCTTAAATAAAAAAGGAGAAAATAAAGCAAATGCATTAGAAGAAGTATTTTGCCATTCCAAAATGTTATCTGCAGATGTGGATGCAGGATTGGATCCAACATATTCACATGTTTCTGAAAAGAATAATTGTGCTCGCTTAGGACATGGCGTAGGCTTAAATAAGTACACAGGGGCAAGAGGAAAATCAGGAGCATCTGATGCTAATGCAGAATATGTTGCAGAAGTAAGAAATATATTTGAAAATAATGATATACAATATCAATTATCAGAACTTGGTAAAGTAGATGTAGGAGGCGGGGGAACTATTGCCTATATTTTAGCAAATAAAGGAATGGATGTAATAGATTGCGGTATTCCTGTATTATCTATGCATGCCCCAAGCGAAGTAACAAGTAAATTTGATATTTACGAAGCGCATAGAGCATATGAAGCATTCTACAAAGCATAATAATAGAATAAAATTTATTTAACAGCATCAGGGCGGCCTTGGCCGAACCAAAATGTTATATCGACAAAAATAAATCATTTTAGATGTAGGGGTCGGCGCCATCGCCGACCCACATAAATAAATCATATTACATAATCAATAGAAAGGCAGAAAAATGGAAAAAGAAATTCAGCAAAAAATAGAAGAATGTTTAAATTGCAAAAACAAACCATGTAGTGTAAAAGGTTGCCCTGTTCACACAGATATACCTGGATTTATTCAAAAAATGAAACAAGAAGATTTAGAAGGAGCCTATGTTCTTTTACAAAACAATAATTCACTAAGTAGTATTTGTTGTAGAGTATGCTATCAAGAAGAACAATGTCAAGGAAGTTGTGTTCGTGGGATAAAAGGAAATCCCGTATCTATTGGAATGCTAGAAAAAGAAGTGAATGAATGGGCAAGAAAAAATAAAAAAGAAATAGTTTCTCCAGTAAAGAAAAAAGGAAAAGTAGCGATTATTGGCTCTGGACCATCTGGACTAACAGTAGCGCATGAACTAAACAAAGAAGGAATTGGTGTTACCGTTTTTGAGAAGGAAAAAGAACTAGGAGGAATTCTTAGATATGGAATACCCGATTTTAGATTACCAAAAAATTTGATAGATGATATTACACAAAAATTGAAAAAGAATGGAGTTATTTTTAAAACAAATATAGAATTAGGAAAACAAATTACAATAGAAAAGCTAAAACAAGAAGGGTATGAAGAAATATTTTTAGGAATTGGTGCCGGAAAACCAAGTACATATGATTTAGGAGAAAAAGAGGTATATACATCAGATATTTTTTTAAAGAAATATTATGAGAAAGAAAATATTTGCTTATCAAAAGAGGTTATGATAATTGGTGGTGGAAATGTAGCAATGGATTGTGCAAGAACTGCAAAAAAAATGGGAGCAAAAAGAGTATGTATTCTTTACCGAAGAGATAGAGAAAAAATGCCCGCAAATAATAGTGAAGTTAAAGACTGCTTAAAAGAAGGAATTGAAATTTTATTTCTAACAAAAGTAATAGCTTTTTCGGGGAAAGAAGTAACGTGCATTAAAACAAGATTAGAAGAGGGAAAAGTAAAAGAAGTAGAAAATTCTGAATATACTCTTCCTGCAGATATTGTTGTTTTGGCAATTGGTTTAACACCTAATCCACAATTGATAGAGAGCATAGGACTTCATACAAAAGATGGACTTATTGCAGTAGATGAAAATGGAATGACAGAAAAAGATGGAATATTTGCAGGAGGAGATTTAACAGAAAAGAAGTCAACAGTGGTAAGAGCAGTTGCCTCTGGCAAAAAAGCAGCACAAGGAATAATAAATAGGAGGAAAAATGGTGGATAATAGGGCAATTGGCATATTTGATTCTGGAATGGGAGGAATTACTGTCTTATCTCAATTAATCAAAGAACTTCCTAAAGAAAAATTTCTATATTTAGCAGATACAAAAAACTTTCCTTATGGAGGAAAATCAAAAGAAGAAATTCTGGCACTTACTAAAAATAATATAGAAATCCTTATTAACAGACAAGTAAAAATGATTGTAATTGCTTGTGGAACAGCTACAAGTCAAGCGTTAGAGGAGGTTAAACCTTTATATTCTGTTCCTATCATAGGAATTATAGAACCTACTGTTTTAGAATTAAAACAAAGAAAAAAGTGTAAAACAATTGGTGTTATCGCAACAGAAGGAACTATTCGAAGTAAGGCATGGGAAAGAGAAATTATAAAACAAATTCCTCAAACAAAAGTAATCAATCAGGCTTGTCCATTATTAGCTTCTATGGCAGAAAAAGGAGAAAAAGGAGAAAAAGAGGAAAGAGTAGAAAGAACCATTCAAGAATACTTAAAACCTTTTCATAATAAAGAAATAGATACACTAATATTAGGCTGTACACATTATCCTATTTATACAAATATAATAGCAAGAAACCTACCAGAAAAGATTAAAATAGTGGATACATCTTATATAGTAGCAAAAAAAGTAAAAGAAATATTAAAACAAGAACAACTAGAAACAATAGAACCAAAAGGAAATTATGAGATAATATTAACAAAAGAAATAGAGGAATTTAAAACAATGGCAGAAAAATGGTTAAAAAAGGAGGAAACAATATGAATATAGGAATTGATATTGATGATACTCTAACAAATTCTCATGAAAATAGACTAGCATATGGACAAAAATTTGATTATGAAAAGTTAAATGGGAAAAATTTAATTAATCCTTATGGAAGAGATACCATAGAAATATTTAATTGGTCAGAAAAAAATGATTTTAGACTATGGTTTGAAGAAGGATTATATGAAGCAGAAAAAAATTACCCTCCAAGACCATTTGCTAAACAAGTAATAAATGATTTATGGCAAGATGGACATAAAATTTTTATTATTAGTAGTAGAAATAAAGTATGGTTTCATGAACCATATGAGGAATCAAAAGAATGGCTCGAGAAAAATGAAATAAAATATGATCAACTCTTTGTAGAAGTAGAAGACAAAGCAAAATTGTGCAAGGAATTAGATATTGATGTATTTATGGATGACGAACCACTAAAATGTTTAGAAGTGGCAAATGTAGGAGTAAAAACATTTATTTTTGATAATATTTTTAATAAAGATTTTCGAGATGTAAGAATAAAACACATTTATACATGGATTCAATTTTACCATGAAATCAAGAATAAATTAAAAAATAAGAAATAAAAAGTATAATCCTCTTAAACTAAGCATACAAATATATTAGCTTATTTTAGGAGGGTTTTTAAATTGCTTATTTTATTAAAAAAAGAAAAGATGATTTCTTGTATGATTACACTCTCTATTATTGTAGCATTATTTTTATTTGCGAATGCTACCAAACAAGAAAGAAATACAGCAGCTATTGAAGCGGCATCTTCTATCCAAGAAGAAAATATAGAAAATTACAATAATGAATATTTCATGCAAAATATGGAATAATATAAATAGAAAAAATGAAGGAGAGAACAATGCCTTTAATTGGTATTATGTCAGAAAAACATAATGAAACAGAAATCATCCATAAATTAAATAAAAAGTTTAAAGAAAATGACATCAATAGTGAAATGATAACCATTAATGAAAAAAGTATAAAAAATCTAAAAAATATAAAATTAGAAACTGTTATTATCGACAAAATGTTGCCTGTAGAATTTAAAGAAGAAATTAATCATTTATTAAGGGACACAAAATATGTTTTGCTAAATATGGATGTAAATAATAACCTTGAAAATATAAAGGCTCTTAAAGCAATTGTTATTACTTATGGTTTCAATTCCAAGGCAACCATAACTGCATCTAGTGTAGAAGAGGATAATACATTATTATGTATACAAAGAAATATAAAAACAATCAAACAAAAAGAAATTGAGCAACAGGAAATTGCAATGAAAAATAATGGTTCCAATAAGTATGTGGATATGGTAATAGGGACAATAAGCCTTTTATATCAATTAAAAACATAAAAAATGAAAAAAATTAACATTTTATGTAGACAAACTAAAAAAAAAGTAGTATAATAGCATAGGATGGTAACCATACCATTAAATACCAATTACAAAATAACAAACACACAATGGATAAATATAAGGAGGAAATGAAATTGATTACAAACTATACAGAAAACAATCACTTGGTATTAATAGGAAAAGTAGCAAGTGAAAAAAAATTTAGTCATGAAATCTATGGAGAGAGATTCTACATATTTAATCTAGATGTTCCAAGATTAAGTGATATTTCAGATATCATTCCTATTACAGTATCTGAAAGATTAATTATGGAAACAGATTTAAGTATTGGAAACAAAATTTTAGTAGAAGGACAATTTAGATCATACAATGGGTATGAAAACGAAAAAAGCAAATTAATTCTTACTGTATTTGCAAAAGAGATTACACCAAGAGAAGAAATTATCGAAGACGGTGTTGTTAAGAAAGAGGCAAATTCAAACGAAGTTGTATTACAAGGTTATATTTGCAAAAAACCTATCTACAGACAAACACCATTTGGAAGAGAAATATCAGATATTTTATTAGCAGTAAATAGATCATATAGCAAATCTGATTATATTCCTTGTATTGCATGGGGAAGAAATGCAAGATTTTGCCAAAACGTAGAAGTAGGAACAAGGATTAAAATAACAGGAAGGGTACAATCTAGAATATACGAAAAGAAATTTGAAGATGGTACATCTGAACAAAGAGTTGCTTATGAAGTTTCTATTATAAGCTTAGAAGTAATCAATGAAGAGGGAAATGCCGTAAAAGAAGAGCAAACAGAAAATCAAGAAGCAATGTAATAAAATAGAAATTCAATAAAAAAATCCAAAAAAGCTATACTTTTTTGGATTTTTTATATATAATAGGAAAGAATAAGAAATTTTAATATAAAATGGAAAGAAAAAAGATTTTATCCATCCCATGAACTTATATTTTTCAATAAAACTCTCAAGGTTCAAGGGGTAATCCGGAAGCAGAAGGCTGTTCGAGCTTTTATTTCAAAATATAAGTTCATGGGATGGATATATAAGAGTTTTTATTTTCAAAAGAGACATAGTTTATAAGAGGAGACAAGCCATGAAACAAGGAACAAAATTTAGTTTTATTGCTGTAATTTGTATTATTATTTTTTGTATTGCCATTACTCCTGTAACTTTTCAAAATGATACCTATTATAGTATAAAAATAGGAGAATATATTATGGAAAATGGAATTACCCATATGGATCCATTTTCTTGGCATGAAGACTTGCCATATACGTATCCCCATTGGTTATATGATGTGCTTACATACATAGTCTATCATATGTTTGGCTACGCAGGTATTTATGTGGCAACTATTATTTTAACATGTATTTTGGGCTTAGTTCTTTATTTCACCAGTAAAAAATTAATTCAAAGTAGAGTAATTGCATTTGTATTAACAATGGCTGCTATATTCTTAGCCAAATCATTTATTACAGCAAGAGCCCAATTAGTCACTTTTATTCTGTTTGTATTAACCATTTACTTTATTGAACAATTTTTAGACACAAAAAAGAAAAGGTATCCTATTTATCTTATCGTAATTTCAATTTTAATTGCTAATCTTCATGTTGCTGTATGGCCATTTTACTTTGTATTATATTTACCTTATATAGGAGAATATATAGTAGCAAACTTAAGCAAAGCATCTCCGTTTTTTAGTAAAAAGCAAATAAAAATACTAAAAAGAAAATTAGAAAAAGTAACTGATGAAGAAAAAAAGAAGAAATATATAGAAAAAATAGAAAAGTTACAAGATAGTATAGACAATTTTGATAAAAGAGTAGAAAAATCAAGAAGAAAAAGTTATAAAATTAAAGTAGTAGAAAATGAACAAACTAAATGGCTAATTATACTTATGCTTATTTGTACATTAACAGGACTATTAACACCATTGGGAGATACGCCATATACTTATCTAATCAAAACAATGGAAGGAAATACTACACAGAATATTAATGAACATTTACCATTAACTTTAATGGGAACAAAAGAATTTTTACTACTCCTAATTGTATATATTGCTATTTTAATGTTTACAGATACTAAAATTCGTTTAAAGGATGGATTCCTATTAGGTGGACTTATCCTAATGGCATTTAGTAGCAGAAGGCAGATGTCACTTGTATACTTACTATGCGTTCCTGTTTTAGGCAGACTCATTTATGCATTCTTAAAAAAATATGCAGATGGATTTTTAGAAAAAGTAGAAAAAATAGTAACACAATATACAGGAACTATTATTGTATTTGCTATTACCATTGTGTGGAGTATAAATATTATAAAGCCAAAACTAGATGATAAATTCGTAAGTGAAAGCAATTATCCTGTGCAAGCTACAGAATATATAAAAAATAATATAGATTTAAAAACTATGAGATTATTTAATGAATACAATTATGGCAGTTATTTACTATTAAATGATATTCCAGTATTTATTGATTCAAGGGCAGATTTATACTCACCAGAATTTAATGGGAAAAAAGACATTTTTTCAGATTTTATGAACATATCCAATCTTGGGGTATATTATGAAGATAAATTTAAAGAATATGAAATTACTCATGTTATTTTATTTAAAAAATCAAAATTAAACATGTTTATCAGCAGAGATGAAGGATATGAAGAATTATATTCAGATAAGTATTTCTGTGTATATCAGAGAAATGTACCAAATGATTAAAGAAAGGAAAAGAAAAAATGAAGGACGAAGGAAAAAAGAATTTTAAACCATATGTAATTGTAATATTAGTAATATTGCTTATTGTTATAGATCAAATATCCAAATTTTATATAGTAGAAAATATAGGAAAAGAAATTAAAAACATCATTCCTAATGTATTAAATTTTACCTATGTAGAAAATAGAGGTGGGGCATTTGGAATAGGGCAAAATAGTACCATGATGTTTGTTCTAGTAAATATTATCATATTAGGAATTATCATAAGGTTTATGATCATACAAAAAGATCGAATCGACAGAAAAACACAAATTATATTGACCATGATATTAGCAGGGGGAATTAGTAACTTAATTGACAGGATAGCAAGAGGATTTGTATTAGATTTTATAGATTTTTCACCAATTATTTCTTTCCCAGTATTTAATATAGCAGATATTTTAATTGTAATAGGTTGGGTAAGTTTAGCAATAGTAACAGCTGTATATTATATAAAAAATAAAGATGGAGGAAAAACAAATTGAGAGAACAAATTACCATTTTAGGTGTACCAATAGATAATATTACATTAGAGGAATCAGGAGAAATTACTAAAAAACTTATACTAGAAAGTCATAAAACATGTAAAATGATATTTGCACCCAATACAGAATTTGTTATGAAAGCCAATAAAGATAAGGAATTCTTTGATATTTTACAACAGTCTGACTTATCTACTCCCGATAGTGTAGGAATCATGTTAGGAGCAAAAATGCAAAAAAAGAAATTCAAACAAAGAATACCTGGACAGGCCTATTTTAGGGAAGTACTAAGAGTAGCAGAAAAAGAAGGCTTCACAGTCTATTTATTGGGAGGAATGCCAGGAATTCCAGAAAAAACAAAAGAAAATGTTTTAAAATCTTTTCCAAATTTAAAAATCGTTGGAACTCATGATGGATACATAGAAGGAGAAAAGGAAAGAGAAGTAATAGAAGAAATCAATCAATTACAACCCAATATTGTATTTGTGGCAATGGGAGCTCCTAAACAAGAAAAATGGATATATCAGCATAGAAAAGAATTAAAAGTGGATGTGGCAACAGGGCAAGGTGGTACATTTGACTATGAAGCAGGAAGAATAAAAAGAGCACCAAAAGCGATACAAAAAATGGGAATGGAATGGTTATGGCGATTAGCAAGAGAACCTAAAAGAATTATTAGAATGAGTGTTTTGCCAGTATATGTAATAAAATTATTTTTTAAAAAAGATAAAACCAAAGGAAAATTTGAGCCAATAAAAGCTGAATAATATGTTGCATAAAAAAATCTCCATTATAAAAATGTAGGGGCGATTTTAATCGCACGTTCTTCAAAGAAATTACGATACTAGGAGGAAAATAAATGGAATTTATCATAAAAACAGGAGGAGAAAGATTAGATAAAGCCATCAAAAAACAAGAAACAGAAATCTCTAGAACTAGACTACAAAAATTAATAGAAGAAGGAAAAGTAAAAGTAAATGGAAAAATAGAAAAAAATTCTTATATTGTAAAAATAGGAGACAAAATTTTAATAGAAGAAGAGGAACCAGAAGAAATAGAACTAAAACCACAAGAAATTCCATTAGACATTATTTATGAAGACAATGATATTATTGTTATTAACAAGTCAAAAGGATTGGTAGTACACCCAGGAAATGGTAACCCAGATCATACACTAGTAAATGCAGTCATGGCAAAATGTAAAGGAAGCCTATCTGGTATAGGAGGTAAAATAAGACCAGGGATTGTGCATAGACTAGATAAAGACACATCAGGGCTAATTGTTGTAGCAAAAAATGATAAAGCGCATATTGGATTAAGTGAACAATTAAAAAAGAAAGAAATGAAGAAAACCTATATTGCACTTGTAAGAGGAAATATTCAAGAAAACGAAGCAACAATTCAAATGCCAATAGGAAGAAGTACAAAAGACAGAAAAAAAATGGCGGTAACGAAAAAAGGAAAAGAAGCCATTACTCACTTTAAAGTTTTAAAGAGATATGGGAAATATACTCTAGTAGAAGTAAAAATTGAAACTGGGAGAACACATCAAATAAGAGTGCATATGGCAGAAATAGGACATCCTGTTGTAGGAGATATGGTATATTCTAATGGGAAAAATGAATTCGGAGTAGAAGGACAAATGCTACATGCAAAACAACTAATATTTCAACATCCTATTACACAAGAAAAAATAACATTAACAGCACCATTACCAGAATATTTTGAAAAAGTTTTAGAACAACTAGACAATCTTTTATAAGAAAGGGGAAAAATGGAAGAAAGATTACAAAAATATCTAGCAGAAAAGGGAATTGCTTCAAGAAGAAAATGCGAAGAATATATTCTGCAAGGTCTTGTAAAAGTAAATGGGAATATAGTAACACAATTAGGAACTAAAATTGATCCTACTAAGGATAAAATTATATTTAAAGACCAAGAACTTACAAACCAAAAAGAGAAAAAAGTATATATTTTATTAAATAAACCCATTGGATATGTCACAACAGTAAAAGACCAATTTGATAGAGATACAGTTCTAGACTTAGTAAAGATAAAAAATACACGACTTGTTCCAGTAGGAAGGCTAGATATGTATACATCAGGGGCGATTCTTTTGACAAATGACGGAGAATTTGTATACCAAATTACACACCCAAAACATGAAATTGAAAAAACATATACAGTTACTATAAAAGGAGATATTACTTTAAAAGAAATAGAAGAACTAAAAAATGGGGTAATGATTGATAACAAATTAACAAAACAAGCAAAAGTAAAAATTCTAAAAAAAGATGAAGAAAAGAAAACAACAAGACTCGAGATAACTATACATGAAGGCAGAAACAGGCAGATTCGCAAAATGTGTGAAGCAATTGGAAAGCCAGTATTGGCTCTTCATAGAAGCAAAATAGGAATGCTCAGTGTAAAAGACTTAAAAATAGGCACATGGAGATATTTAACAAAAGAAGAAGTAAAACAATTAACTTGCAAATAGAAGAAAAAATAGATATAATGAAAAAAAGGGGGTACTCAAAATTATGGTTGAAGACAATGAAATCAAAGCAAAAATTTCACCATTTGCAATAAGAGAAGGCGAAATTAAAAAATTTGATGGAAAAGATGGATATGTATCTATGAATCAAATTATACATAAAATTAATTTAGGACATATTAATGATATCCATTTTAAGATTATGGAATTGGTAAACAAGTTTGAATTTATCACATCTAGGCAATTATACCAATTATTGACAATAAAAGAAATACCAGAAGAAATTAAAACACAAGACAAACTAAATAATAAATTAGAACAACTAATTAAAACTAAAATATTAACAAGATATTACTTTACATCAGACGAAGGGAAAGGTATTTATCGTATTTATTGCCTAGAAAAAATGGGAAAATATTTATTAAATTCAAGAGGTATAGAATGTAAATGGCAACCAACAGATAATACGAAACCTGTTCCTATGATTAAAAAAAGACTAGCAGGAAATCAAATTATTATTGCTTATTTAAAAAAGGCACAAAATTTTGAGGATTACACTGTAAAACCAGCTATTACCGCAAAAAAATTAGGAAAAGTATTTAAAGTAACTGGTTGTGGAATTAAAATTGGTAAAGATAAAAAAGTAGCTAACTTTTTGTTTGAAGTTATTAGAAGAGAAGAAGACTGGGAAGGAAAATTAGAAGAAAGACTTAAATTATATAAAGATTTCTATGAAAGTTTTGTAACAATGGATTCTGGTTTTGAAAAAATGCCACAATTAATTTTAGACTGTGAAGATGAAAAGCACATGGTAGAAACTTTTAAAGTAATTGTAACAAAAAAATTAGAAATAGAACAAATAAAATATTATTTTACTACAGACTTAAGACAAAATGAAGAAACCCTTGATAAATCTTTAGTAGAATTCAAGTTAGATGAACAAACACAAAAATATAAAATGGAACAAATAGAAGCAAAAATATTAGGATAAAATTATATTAAAAAAAGTAAGAGCAAATAGAATAAATGCTCTTACCTTTTTTTCATTCTTCATCTTCTATAATTGTTTTTGCAATTTTATAAATTAATCTTAATTTTTCTGGTGGACAATTTTTTAACAAAGAAGAAAAATCAGTGGTTAAATAATTTTTAGATTTGGTAGAAACACCATTTAGAATTTCTCCTTCTGTTATATCTAAAATTTCACAAATTTGAGATAATCTTGTTAAATTGATATGAGAACTACCTCTCTCTATTCTACTTAAAAAAGCTACAGAAACACCAAGCTTTTCAGCAAGAGCTTCTTGGGTGATTCCTTTTTTTACCCTGTTTGCTTTTAGCCTTTCACCAATGACACAAAAATCAATTGCCATATATATCACCTTCCCAAAAAACTATAGCATGGAAAAGTTTTGTTTCACAGAAACTCATAAATATATTTTAACCATAAGATTTAAAAATATGCCAAAATTTTCATGTAAAATTGGGGAAAGAATGCAAAATAAATGGAGATTATAAAAAAGCTTTTAAAAAAGAAAAAATTAAAAAAAATCTTGTATTACTTCGCTTGCCATTAATAGGCCTGCAACAGAAGGAACAAAAGAAATACTTGCAGGACAGGAAGAACCTGTATCCATTTTATAAGGCTTTTCTTTTGAATATACTACTTTCAAATCAGAAATTCCTTTCTTTTTTAATTCTTTTCGTATTATTTTAGCAAGAGGACAGACTTCAGTATGAGATATGTCTGAAACTTCAAATAAAGAAGGATTTAATTTATTACCTGTTCCCATACAAGAAATAATAGGAATCTTTTTTTGGTAAGCTGTTTCAATCAAGAGAAGTTTAGAAGAAACGGAGTCAATTGCATCTATAATATAATCATATGAAATTTCCATTAACTCAGGAAGAGTTTCTTCATTAAAAAATTTTTCAAAAACAGTAATATGAAGATTAGGGTTAATTTTTAAATATCTTTCTTTAGCAACTAAAACCTTCGGAAGACCAATTGTAGTAGTATCTGCAATTAATTGACGATTTATGTTAGTAACATCTACCTTATCATGATCTATGATAACCAAATTTCCAATACCACTTCTTACCAGAGCTTCTGCTGCATATGAACCAACACCTCCAATTCCGAAAACAGCAACTGTAGCGTGTTGTAATTTTTGTATTTTTTCCTTTCCAATTAACATTTCCGTTCTATCTAAAAAATGACTCATAAAAACCTCCTAGAATAAAATTATATAAAAAAAACAAACAAAAATCAACTGAAAAGAAATTTTAAAAAATGCTTGAAAAAAACTAAGAATATGATACAATAGCAACAGAAAATTTGTTTGATAAAAATGAGGAGGCAAAATTCATGTATGCATATATAAAAGGAAGTTTAGAAGTAAAAAGCAATCTCTATATTATTGTGGAAACAGGAGGAATTGGTTACCAAATTTATATGCCACAAAAAGCAATAGAAAAACTTGGAGAAATAGGTTTACAAGTCAAAATCTATACACATTATCATGTTAGAGAAGATAATATTAGTTTATATGGTTTTATCAATCAAGAAGAATTAAGAATGTTTGAATTATTACTCTCTGTTAGTGGTATTGGGGCAAAATCTGCTATTAGTATGTTATCAGAAGTAAGTCCGTCTAGTTTTGCATTATCTGTTATTACAAATGATGTATCAAAACTAGTGAAAATACCTGGAATTGGAAAGAAAACAGCTGCTAGAATCGTATTAGAATTAAAGGATAAACTAAAAACAGAAACAGCAACAGAAAAAACAGAAGAAATTGTAGAAATAAATCAAGGAGAAGAAAAAGTTGACGAATTAATTGCAGCATTGCAAGTACTTGGATATACCAGATATGAAATTAATCAAGTAATAGGTAAGATAGATGTTAAAGAATTAACATTAGAAGATAGCATAAAAAAAGCACTTATTTTGTTAGCAAAATAGAAGAAAGGAATGTGAGAAAAAGTGGATTTGAATCAGCCATTAGCATACCGTATGAGACCAAAAAAATTAGACGATTTTGTTGGGCAAGAACATGTACTAGGAAAAGATAAAATATTATACCGTACTATACAAGCAGATAGATTATCTAGTATTATTCTTTGGGGACCACCTGGATGTGGAAAAACATCTTTAGCAAAAGTCATTAGTGAAACTACAAAATATAAATTTATAAAATTAAATGCAGTAACATCTGGAGTACCAGATATTAAAAATGCAATACAGGAAGCACAAAATACATTACTAAATCCAACAGGAAAATGTATTTTATTTATTGATGAGATACATCGCTTTAATAAATTACAACAAGATGCCTTACTACCATATGTAGAAGAGGGTGTTGTGATATTAATTGGAGCAACAACGGAAAATCCATATTTTGAAGTAAACAAAGCTTTAATTTCAAGGTCCATGGTTGTAAAATTAGAGCCTCTTCAAACAAAAGACATTCTTATCATATTGAAAAAAGCTTTAGAAAAAGAAGATGGATTAGGTACATTTAAAATAAAGATAGAAGAAAGCACATTAGAAAAAATAGCAGAAGTAGCAGGAGGGGATGTAAGAACTGCATTAAATGGATTGGAAGTTGCTGTTCTTACTACTCCAATGTCAGAAGACGGTTATATTCATATTACAGATAAAATAGCAGGAGAAAGTATACAAAAAAGAAAAGCTTTATTTGATAAAAATGGCGATTCTCATTATGATAATATTAGTGCATTTATAAAATCCATGAGAGGGAGTGATCCAGATGCTGCCATTTTTTATTTGGCACGAGCATTAAATGGAGGAGAAGACCCTATGTTTTTAGCAAGGAGAATTGTTATATGTTCTTCAGAAGATGTAGGAATGGCAGACCCAAATGCATTGGTAATTGCTACATCTGCTATGCAAGCAGTTCACTCTGTAGGAATGCCAGAAGCAAGAATTATATTAGCACAGGCAGCGGTATATGTTGCAAAAGCACCAAAATCTAATGCAAGTTATTTAGCAATTAATAAAGCACTAGAAGATGTGGCAACAAAAGATACAGGAGAAATTCCTATGCATATTAGAAATGCACCTGCAAAAGGAATGGAAGAACATGGCTATGGACAAGGGTACAAATATCCTCATGACTATCCAATGCACCAAGTGGAACAACAATACTTACCAGATAAAATGTTAGGAACAAAATATTATATAGAAGACGATACTGTAAAAAAATAATGTATATAAATAAGAAAAAATCCACATACTAAAACAAGGTGTTAGTATGTGGAAAAAAGCAGGAATTGGAATATTAGCAGGAATTATTAGTGGATTTTTCACATCAGGTGGAGGACTTATACTAGTTCCTGCTTTTATGTACTTACTAAAAATGACAGATGTGAAAGCAAGAGCGACTTCTGTATTATGTATCATGCCAATGGTGCTGGTAAGTGGTATTATTTATTTCAGAAATGATTTTATTGATTGGAAAATAGGAATATTATGTGCTATTGGTGGTGTAGTTGGAGGATATGTAGGCTCAAAACTTTTGAATAAATTGTCTCCTAAAATTTTAAAAATTGCTTTTACAATATTTCTAATATATGCATCTATAAGGATGATTTTTTAAGAGGGAAAAAATGTTTGAAACTTTTGTAGGTTTTGTATCTGGAATTGTAAGTGGAACAGGAATGGGAGGAGGAACCATTCTAATTTTAGTTCTTTCTGTATTTCTAGGAATTGAACAACATATTGCACAAGCCACTAATCTAATTTTCTTTATTCCTACTTCTATTAGTGCTATTATTGTAAATGCAAAAAATAAAAATATAGATTGGAAAACAGCAAAAATTATTATTCTTTTTGGAGTGATAGGAGCAATTATTGGTGCTAAGATTTCTACAGTAATTTCATCTGAAAATTTAAAAAAATATTTTGGGATTTTCTTAGGATTTATTGCCATTCATGAAATATATTATTTTGTAAAAGAGTATATTTTGAAAAAGAAAAAGGCATAATAAAAGAAAAAACAAAAAGGAGGAAAAACAAGGATGAAGTTTGTAAAAGGTATGCTAATTGGAGGCATGGTTGTAGGAGGAATTGCTCTTATGTGTGCAGATGGTATGTGTAGCAATAAGAAAAAAATGATGAAAAAAGGAAAACAATTTGTAAGAAAACTAGGAATGATGTAAGAAAAAATGAGACTTATCATTTGAAAATAAAAAATTGTATGTAATCCATCCGTGCAATATTATTTAAATTAAGAAAATCAACCATATATACCTATATTTTATTCGCAAAACTCTCAAGGTTCAAGGAGTAATCCGTAAGCAGCAGGCTGTTCGAGCTTTTGCTTCAAAATATAGGTATATATGGTTGAAATTAAAATAAAAAAGTATTTCACTTAATCTAATAATATTGCATTGGATGGATTACATATTTAACTTAATAAAAATGATGTATTAGCTGCTGTAATACCACCAACTAGAAGGAATCCAATAAGCCCTAATATAACAGCAAGGATTAAAAAGCAAAAATAAGAGCGTGCAAAATTTTTAAGATTAACATTAGAAGTTCCTCCTAATGCAAAAACAATTAAACATATCCAACCAATACATGGAATGGCAAATAAAATTTCATAACCAAAATATCCCCACATACTTATTGGTTTATATTCATCTGGAATATTTGGTTGTGTATTTACTGCATTATTTTCTTCTGACATAAAAATTACCCCCTTTTAATCATTTAAAATTTTATCACAGTTTAATTAAATTTTCAAATTTTTTATAAAAAATATTGAAGATGTTTGAAAAAAATAATGATATTGTGATATGATTTATTAAAAATAAAATTGTATATCTTTTTAGATATAATAGGAGTTTATTATGCTACAATACAAAAGTAATGAAAAAACAAGAGAAAAGATGAAATTACTTTTAAAAGCTAGAAATCAAGAAGGGCAATTAGGAGAACCAACTAAACTAATAATGAGAACAAAGAGAAAACTACGAGTATATAGAAGAGATGGAAAATTTTATATAGACCATTCAGCTGCATATGCTTTAGGACTAACAAATGTCAGATCGATTATGACAGAAAAAGCACATTTAATTGAAATTGGAATTGAGACATTACATAGATTTCAAAGCAATAAAGACATTGAAATTATTTATCAAGAGCTAGATAAAGAGCAGAAATCGAAAACGAAACAATCAAATTTAGAAGATACTCTTGGTAAACTTGAACAAGGGGAATATGGCATAGGAATTCATGGAATAGATAAAGGTAATAGAGAAGAAAAACAAAGTATAGCAGAAAGTATAAATAGCCAAGGATTAGACTTAAATAATAATAGTAAAACAATTCTAAGCACAGCAATTTCTCTAGGAGTAAATGAAGATTCAGAAAAAATAAGACAAGAAATTGTTGGATATAAATTTGGAGAAGGAACAAAAGCAAATGTTATCATTGCTGTTCCTTCATATATACAAAATGAAGAAGGAGAAAAGATTTTTCTAGGATTTCCAGAGAAAAATAGAAGAACAGCTGGACAACAATATGAAGAACATTGTATTTTTGATAGGATTTGCTCAAAATTAAGGAAAATACCACCACAATTTATTTTAGGATATTATTGTGAAGAACAAGATGGAAGCCAGAGTTTTATAAAAAATGAACAACATTATTCAGATTTACCGCCAAAAGAAAAAGAAAAACTCTTTAAGGAACTTTCTGCAAATATGGATGATATATCTAAAAATTTTAATGAGTTAATTTCAAGTAGGAATATGGAACAATTACATAGAATGAAAGAACAAATGGAACAAGAAGGCTGGAAATCATATATGGTTGATAATGCAATAACATTAGCTAAACGTTATAAAGAACAACCAATAAGAAGAGAAAATACAACAACAAGAAAAATTTTGGAAAACATTGACGATAGTGTGACACCAAATGAAAAAATAGAACTAACAAGTAGACCTAAAATTAGAATACCTAAGACAAAAGAATTTGCTGAACCAACAATAAAGAGCTCAAGGAGAATTCGAACAAATACCAATGAACCATCACACAATGTAAATGAAGAAGAAAAATCACGAAAAAGCCAGAGAAGAATTTTAACCAATATACCTAATAATCCTATAAAATCTGAATTACCTAAAAGTAAGAGAAGGTTATTATCGAGTTTATGTAAAGAAATAAAATCATCAGATTTACATGATGCAAGAAGAACATTAGAAGAAGGACGACTGGAAGAACAAAATAAAAATGAAAATGAAAAAGGAAATGAGATATGAAAGTAGAAACCAAAGAAATTTATTCAGAAGTATATCAGATATTAAATTTATTAGGAACTGAATATACAGAAAAATTGCCAGCTACATTAATGAATATGTTAAAGGAAAAAAGAGCAATCAATTATAATCCACAATATACAGAAGATTTGCCTTTAAATGAACAAAATATAAGAAAAGAAACCATGGCTATCATTGTATTATTATATTTAAATTACTGGTGTGAAGATGAAAATGAAGTTGCGGAAATAAATAACATTTTAAAAAACAATGAAGAAAAATATCAATTAGAACTTAGAGAAAGATATAACCCAGATAATATTTTCAAAAAGCAAAAACAAGAAACAAAAAATGTAGAAGAACAAATAGCAAATGAAACTGCAATGATACCATATAAAAAATCAATATTTGCAAGAATTATAAATAAAATAAAAAATATTTTCCACATAAAAAAATAAGCAAAATAATCCTTTATATTCATATCATACTATATAAGAAGAGATACGAATGACATACAATAGGAGTGTTAAAATTCCAACAATAATAAATAAAGTTGGAAATACTTTAAATTTTAATTTATAAAAATATCTATCAATTATAAATAAAATGATGAGAATCCACCAAAAAACAACAGTAATATTATATTGGAACGCTTGAATAAAATTTCCGCATAATAAGGCAATGCTTGCATGCGTTAATCCACAGGCAGGACAAGGAAAATTGAATAATATTCTAAAAGGACATACTGTTCCAAAAAGAAGTTGTGTAAAAATAAAATAGAGAAAAATAGCAATAATAGCAAACCTGAATTGATATAAATCTTTTTTCAATAATGCAATATTCATTTTACTTTTATCACTCCTTTTGGATTTCGTATTTTATAATGAGTATATATCATAATTTTAGGTCGACACTTTGGTCGACCTAAAATTATATACTTAATGTATTTTAAGATTTTTTCTTTTTTTCTTCATCTTTCATCACATTGCTAATAGCACCTAAACTTGCTAAACTAGCTGTAGCTTCAAATGGGATAAAGATTTTATTTGCTTCACCTTTAGCAACTTCTTCTAATGCTTCCAAAGATTTTAATTGAACTAATTTATCATCAGGGCTGGCACTCTTAATTGCTTCATAAACCATTTGAATTTCTTTTGCTTTTGCTTCAGCTACTTTTTTAATAGCATCTGCTTCACCGGCAGCTCTTCTAATTTTAGATTCTCTATCAGCTTCTGCCTCTAAAATAGCAGCTTCTTTTTGACCTTCAGCAATAGTAATAGCAGATTGTCTTTCACCTTCAGCTTGAAGAATTAAAGCTCTTTTATTTCTTTCTGCATTCATTTGTTTTTCCATGGCATCACGAATGTCTGGAGGTGGGGTAATATCTTTAATTTCTACCCTATCAATTTTACAACCCCATTTATCTGTGGCTTCATCAAGAATAATTCTTAATTTATCATTGATGGCATCTCTTGAACTAAAGGTTGCATCTAAATCCATTTTACCAACAATATCACGAATGGTAGTAATGGCAAGATATTCAATACCTTTTTTCAAAGATTGAATTTCATAAACTGCTTTTGCAGGATCAGTAATTTGGTAGAACACAACAGTGTCAATAGTAATGGTAACATTATCTTGTGTAATTACACCTTGAGGTGGAATATCCATTGTTTGTTGCTTTAAACTTACTACACTTCTTACATGATCAAAAAATGGAATAATAATGGTAAGACCAGCATCTGCTATTTTATGAAATTTACCTAATCTTTCTATAATGTATACTTCAGACTGTCTAACAATTTTAATTGTTTTAAATGCAATAATTAAAACAATAACTAAAAGAATAATGACAGGAATCATCTTAAAACCTCCTATTTATTTTGTGCTACTGGAACAGGGGAAACAATAAGTTTCACACCATCAATTTCATGAACAGTAACCTCTGTGTCTTTTTCAATTGTAGAAGAATCTTTGGAAACTGCTGTCCATGTTTCACCGTCTACTTTAACTTGCCCAGGTTCTTCAAATGAAATAGGTTTTGTTACAATACCTATTTTTCCTACTACAGAATAAACATTGGTAGGAACTGATTTCTTTGAGATATACTTATTTACAATTGGTTTTGTGCAAAGAATTAAAATGGTTGATGAAACAAGGAATACAATGCTTTGCAATAAGATATTATCTGGAAAAATAAAACTAGTAATCATAGCGAATAAACTTCCTACACCAAACCAAAAAATTAAAAAGCCAACCGTAATAATCTCGCCTATAAAAAAGACACCTGCAGCGATTAGCCAAACAATCCACATGAAAATTACCCTCCTTTATTTGAAAAATCGACACTTAACATTAATATTATACAATAAAATATAAAAAAAGGAAAGAGATTTTAAAAAATTTGCATTAAAACACGAAAAAATTTTTTGTAAAAAATTTTATAAAAATATATTCACTAAAAAATACTTTTATGATATAGTAATTAAAATAGAAAAATAAAATAGAGGAGCAAGTAAATGGAAGAAAATAACAAAATAAACAAAGAAAAACCTGTAAAAAATAAACATGGAAAAGAAAGAAAAAGTAGAGGAAATTACATTACAAAAGGAATTGTAGTGCTAATTGCACTTGCTATTGTTGCATTTATTTTGGTAATTTCACCAAATTATAAAAATGAAGAAATTACAGACAGAACTAATGTAATTATTAACAACAATAATATCACAGCACACCTAAAAAAAGAAGTATATATTGACGAAGAAGGAAATATTTATTTGTCAATGGAGGATTTAGAGAACTTTTATGATGCATTTATTTATTATGACGAACAATACAACCAAATTATTACAACAGATAATAACAAAATTGGGGTTATGGTAGTAGGGGAAAATGAAATAAAAGTAAATGATAGTATTATGAGAACTGCAGCTCCGGTTATTCAAAAGGATGATACTTATTATTTGCCAATTTATGAATTACAAGATGTTTATCATATGGAAGCAACCTATATAGAAGAAACAGATATTTTATTGCTAGACTCTTTAGATAGAGCTCAACAAAAAGCAGATGCTTCTAAAAACTTAAGTGTAAAATCTAGGATGAAATTCTTTTCTAGAACAGTAGATAAAGTAGAACAAGGAGAAAAAGTGGTATTAATATCTACTTCAGAAGATGGATGGGCAGAAATTAGGACAGAAAGAGGAAAAATCGGTTATGTTAAAGAAAACAAGCTTGCTAACATAATTTCTGTAAGAGAAGAAATGCCAGAGGAAGAAAAATTGCAAAAAGTAAGCTTGGTATGGGATTATTACTCCGAATATGTAACAGCACCAGACAGAAGTGGAACAACAATTGAAGGAATAAATGTGGTATCACCAACATTTTTTGCTTTAAAAAGATTAGGACAAGGAGATATCATAGACAAAGCAGGAGAAGAAGGTCAAGCCTATGTAGAATGGGCAAAAGAACAAGGATATGAAGTTTGGGCTTTGTTTTCTAATGAATCTATGATTGAAACAACTAGTGAAATTATGAATGACTTTAAATTAAGAGAAAAAACAATTAAAGGAATTGTGGATTTAGCAGTAAAATATGGAGTCGATGGTATAAATATTGACTTTGAAAATATGTATATGGAAGACAAAGACTTATTTACAAGATTTATTATAGAATTAGCACCAAGATTAAAAGACTATGGAATGACACTATCTGTTGATGTAACAGCACCAGATGGAGGAGAAACTTGGTCACAATGTTTTGATAGATATAATTTGGCTAAAAATGTAGATTACATGATTTTTATGGGATATGATCAGCATGGAGAAAGTAGTACAGTAGCAGGAAGTGTAGCAGGATATGATTGGATAAAATTAGCATTAGATAAATTTGTAGGCAAACAAGAAGGCGTTCCAAAAGAAAAGATGATATTAGGAATTCCATTCTATACAAGAGTTTGGTACGAAACAGAAGGAGAGGACTTAGATAGTGATGTTATAGATATGACAGACACAGAAAGCTATATTAGCAGAAGATTTCCAAGCTCAGTAGAAAGAGTATGGAATGAAGAAACTAAACAAAATTATATAGAGTATAATAATGGAAGTACAACTTATAAAATGTGGATAGAAGATAATCAATCTATTCAAGAAAAATTAAACTTAGCAAGAGAATACGAATTAGGTGGAGTTGCATTCTGGGCAAAAGACAGAGAAGACGAAAGTGTATGGGAAGTTGTAAAACAATATTTAGAAGAATAAAAAAATAAAATTTGTACATAACAATAATGAGGTGTTATGTATGAGCAAAGAAAAAGAGATTACGAAAGATAAATTCAAAGAAGAAATAGGGGAAGATGCTACTCTTTATGGTGAATTTGTTTGTTCTTATCATCATTGGTTGCCAATTGAAAAACAAAAAGAACAAGCAGAAAAAATGCAAAAAATAACCAAAAACAATAATAAAGCTAGAAATAATGAGATAAATCTTAAAAATAAAGAAAAATAATAAAATTTAACAAAAAACATTCAAATTTCAGATTTGAATGTTTTTTTAAACGTGGTATAATTATAAACGTAGGTCAAAGAAAGTCAAAGTCAAAAGGAGATGAAGAAATGAGAATTGCAGATATAATAGAAGATTTTATCAAAGAGCTATTCGATGAACAAGATGCCAATCTTATAGAAATTCAAAGAAATGACTTAGCAGAACACTTTGGCTGTGTACCATCTCAAATTAATTATGTCATTTCTACAAGATTTACACCAAAACAAGGATATTATGTAGAAAGTAAAAGAGGTGGAGGAGGGAGTATTAAGATTAAAAAAATTAATATTACCAAAAGTAACTACTTTATGCATATTATTACTACTTTAGGAGATAGCATATCTGCAAATGAAGTAGATATTTTTATTAATAACTTTTTATCTTATAATATGATTTCCGAAAAAGAAGCAAAACTATTAAAAGTAGCAACAAGTGATAATGTACTAATGATAAATACAGATATAAAAGATAAAATTAGAGCAAATATTTTCAAAAATATGTTATTAAATTTAATTGATTAAAGAAAGGAATGTGATTTTTATGTTATGTGATCATTGTCATGAAAGAGAAGCCAATGTAAAATATACACAAATTATTAATGGACAAAAGAAGGAAATGAATTTATGTGAAAAATGTAGTCAAGAATTAGGAATAGGAAATATGCAATTTAATATGCCACTTAGTTTTTCTAATTTCTTTGAAGACTTCTTTGAACCAGAACTAAATTTTATGCCAAGTTTAGCATTACCAAAACAAGAAAAATGTGATACCTGTGGTATGACATATGATGAATTTACGAAAATTGGAAAATTTGGATGTGCAAATTGTTATGAGACCTTTTCAAATAGAATTGACCCTATTTTAAAAAGGCTACAAGGTGCAAATCGATATACAGGAAAAAGAAAAGAAAAAACAAGCAAAATAAAGCTAGAAAAAACAGAAATACATCCTGAAGAAAATAAACTAGAACAGTTACAGTCACAATTAAAAAAAGCAATTCAAGAGGAAAAATATGAAGAAGCAGCCAAAATAAGAGATGAAATTAAAAAGTTAGAGAAAAAAGGAGGAAAAGAAAATGCTTAATTGGTATTTACAATCAGGAAAAGAATCCGATGTGGTAACGAGTACAAGAGTTAGAATCGCAAGAAATTTTGCAAACTTTCCTTTTATGCCTAAATGTACAAAAACAGATGGGAAAAAAATAATAGAAAAAATAGAAGAAATTTTACCAAATCTAGGATATGGTTTAAGACTACTTAGATTAAAAGACATGGACGATATTACTAAAATGAGTTTAATTGAAAAACATTTAATTAGTCCAGATTTTGCCTTAAATAGAAATGATATTGGTGCTATTTTAATTAACGAAGAAGAAAATATTTGTATTATGATTAATGAAGAAGATCATTTAAGAATTCAAGTATTAGCACCAGGTTTAGAACTAGAAAATGCATTAAATTTAGCTATGGAAATTGATAAAAAAATAGGACAAAATATTACCTATGCCTATAATGAAAAATATGGATTTTTAACAAGCTGTCCAACAAATGTTGGTACAGGACTTAGAATTTCTAATATGTTCCACCTACCAGCCCTTACTTTAACAGGAAATATAGAAAAAGTATTAGAAGTGGTAAATAACTTTGGAATGAATATTAGAGGAATCTATGGAGAAGGAAGTAATACTCAAGGAAATTTATATCAAGTATCTAATAAACAATCTTTAGGAATTACAGAAGAGGAAATTTTAAAAAATCAAAAAATAATTGCAGAAAAAATAATGGAGCAAGAAAGATTAGCAAGAAGCTACTTAGGGAAAAATGAAATAGACTTAGCAGATAGAGTATATAGAGCTTATGGTATCTTAACAAATGCACAAAAAATTACTTCTGAGGAATGTAAAAAATTATTATCAGATGTAAAATTAGGAGTAGATATGGGTATTATTAAAGAAATAGATGATACCCAAGTAAATAAATTATATTTATATACAAAACAAGCTAACTTACAAAAATATGTAGGAAAACAACTAGGCGATTATGAAAGAGACATTGAGAGAGCAAAAATGATAAAACAAATTGTAGAAAATAAATAAAAAGGAGTTGATTCTTATGACATATAAATTTACAAATGCAAGCGAAAATGCTATTCAAATTGCCAATGAAATTGCTGCAGAATTAGGCCATAACTATGTGGGAACAGAACATTTATTATATGGAATTGTAAAAGAAGGAACTGGCCTAGCAAGCAAAGTCTTGGAAAATCAAAATGTAACACCAGAAGCAGTAGAGGAGAAAATAGAAGAACTAATTGGTGTAGAAGAGCCAAAAGAAAATTCAGCAATTGGTTTTACACCTAGAACAAAACGAGTTATTGAGAACGCTTTTGTAGAAGCAAGAAGACTAGGCTCAGAATATATAGGAACAGAACATTTATTAATTGGAATTATGAGAGAAGGTGATAGTGTAGCTGTTAGAATAATGCTAGACTTAAATGTAAATCCACAGAAATTATACAATGAGATTATAAAAGTAGTAAATGAATATGACACAGCTGAAATGGAAAATAAAAATGAAAAAGGAAAGGCAGGTGGAAGCTTTAATTCTACGCCAACCTTAAATCAATTTGGAAATGATTTAACAAAAGCTGCAAAAGAAGGAAAGCTAGACCCTGTTATTGGAAGAAAAAAGGAAATAGAAAGAGTAATTCAAATTTTATCAAGAAGAACCAAAAATAATCCATGTTTAATAGGAGAACCAGGTGTTGGAAAAACAGCGGCTGTAGAAGGATTAGCTGAAAAAATTGTAGCAGGAGATGTACCAGAAATATTAAAAAATAAAAGAGTAGTAACACTAGATATTACTTCTATGGTAGCTGGAGCTAAATATAGAGGAGACTTTGAGGAAAGAATAAAAAAATCCTTAAATGAGGTAAAAAAAGCAGGAGACGTCATTTTATTTATAGATGAAATTCATACAATTGTTGGAGCAGGTTCTGCAGAGGGTGCTATTGATGCTGCTAATATCTTAAAACCATTACTTGCAAGAGGAGATATTCAATTAATTGGTGCTACTACCTTAAATGAATATAGAAAATACATTGAAAAAGATGCAGCATTAGAAAGAAGATTCCAACCTATTACTGTAGATGAGCCAAGTGTAGAAGATACCATTCAAATTTTAAAAGGCATTCGAGATAAATACGAAGCACATCATAATGTAAAAATTTCAGATGAAGCAATAGAAGCGGCAACAAATTTAGCAGTAAGATATATTAATGATAGGTTTTTGCCAGATAAAGCTATAGATTTAATTGACGAAACTTCTTCTAGAGTTAGACTTAAAACTTATACAGAACCAGAAGAAATCAAAAAACTAGAAGAAACAATTAAAACAACAGCAAAAGAAAAAGAAGAAGCTATTAAAGTACAAGAATTTGAAAAGGCAGCAGAACTAAGAGATAAAGAACAAAAAGAAAAAGAAAAATTAGAAAAAGAGAAAGCAAAATGGAAAAACAAAAACACAAAAAATGTTGTTAATATTACAGAGGAAGATATTGCAGAAGTTATTAGTAGTTGGACAGGAATTCCAGTACAAAAAATAAATCAAACAGAAACAGAAAAATTAAAAAACTTAGAAGAAAACCTACATAAAAGAGTAGTAGGACAAAATGAAGCAGTAGAAGCAGTTAGCAAAGCGATTAAAAGAGGTAGAGTAGGCTTAAAAGACCCAAAACGTCCAATAGGTTCATTCTTATTTTTAGGTCCAACAGGTGTTGGCAAAACAGAGTTGGCAAAAGCAATTTCAGAAAGTTTATTTGGAAATGAAGATGCCATGATACGAGTAGATATGTCTGAATATATGGAAAGTCATTCTGTATCTAAATTAATTGGTTCACCTCCAGGATATGTAGGATTTGATGATGGTGGACAGCTAACAGAAAAAATAAGAAGAAAACCATATTCTGTTATTCTTTTTGATGAAGTAGAAAAAGCACATCCAGATGTTATGAATATGCTATTACAAATTCTAGAAGATGGTAGATTAACCGATAGCCAAGGTAGAACTGTAAACTTTAAAAACACAGTTATTATCATGACATCTAATGTAGGAGCAAGACTAATTGCAGAAAATAAACAATTGGGATTCACAACCAATGACACAAAAGAAGAAAAAGAATATGAAGAAATAAAAAAAGAAGTAATGGCGGAATTAAAAAAACAATTTAGACCAGAATTTATTAACCGTATTGATGAAATTATTGTATTTCATAAATTAACAGAAACAGAAATCAAACAAATTATTGATATTATGCTAAAAGAAGTAATAAATAGATTAAAAGAACAAAACATTACCATTCAAGTAGAAGACTCTGCAAAAGAATTAATTGCAAAAAAAGGAACAGATACTACTTATGGGGCAAGACCTCTAAGAAGAGCAATTCAAAATCAAATAGAAGACAAACTAGCAGAAGCAATTCTAGACGGCAAATTAAAAGCAGGCTCTAAAGCAAAAATAAGTGCAAAAAAAGATGAAATCATAGTATTGCCAATAACAAATAATTAAGTATTGAAATAAAATTGCATTTTTGCTATAATAACTATATTAGCAATATGCTATATGTATTCCTAACTGCAGGACCGACTTAAAGGAGAGGAGAATTCTTGTGGAAAGGATGAAGATGTTTGTTGCCCATAGAATGATGTGGGCAATGGCAAGGAGAAAGAAGGAAGTAGTAGTAGACCTATCATCTTTTGGTATCTCCGAAGAAGACATGGAAAGAAGACTCTTCTTTGAATTGGATAGAGAATTTAAAGAAGAAGCCATGCTGTTTCTTTTGCCAAAGAACAAAATTCGGATTGTGTTCAATCTGAAGTGAAAACAAAAAATCTCACTCGCAAGGGTGAGATTTTTTTGTTAATGAATAATTAGCGTGTAGGGGCGATTTTAATCGCCCCTACTACAAAGAAATCACCCAAAAAATTATTAATTATTCATTATTAATTATTCACTATTCATTAAAAAAATAGATAATGTTGTAAATTTAATTAATGAATAATGAAGAATGAATAGTGAATAATGAATAATTAATGTGTAGGGGCGATTTTAATCGCCCGTTCTACGAAGAAATTACCCTAAAAAAATTATTAATTATTCATTATTAATTA